>JBEISY010000029.1:0-10770 GCA_040375175.1 Chitinophagaceae bacterium | reverse complement strand
GTCATCTCGTCCACTGCTTCTGTCATCAGGATCTCCAGTTTCAGTGGTTGCACGCCCAAAGTATAAGCCTGCTGAAATAATTTATATCCCGTCATCTCTGCCTGCACCACCTGGCTCCCGCCAGCAGTAGTTGAAAATGAAAAGTTACCCAGTGAATCAGATGTAGCCCCGTCATAACTGTCTTTGATGGTGATGTTCACCCCCGCCAACGGCTTCTTCTTGGCATTCAATACCCTGCCAGACACCTGGGTCTGCGTTGCAGCAACCAATCCTGCCAATAAAGCCATAAATGTCAGCGTCAGCCTCAGCATCTTCCCTAATTTTCAGCTAAAGTAAACTAGTTTATATTATAAACCAAACCGTTCATCCAAAAAAATCCCCGGGCTATCCCGGGGATCTATGCATTGCCGCATTGCCACACTGGCAAATTGTCTAATTACTTATACTGTCCCATCAGGCCTTTCGCCAGGTCAACCATTTTATTGACGCTGTCATCGTTCAGTACGCCTTTCTTGAATTCGGCAAGTACTTCCGGCATCTTGTTCTCCATCTCCAGCAACAGGTGTTCTTCAAATTCCTTCACCTTCCTGACAGGCACGGCTGATAAAAGACCTTGTGTACCGAGGTAGATAATGGCCACCTGCTTTTCAACAGACATCGGCTCATACTGACCCTGCTTCAGGATCTCCACGTTACGGGCACCTTTATCCAATACGTTCTTTGTAGCCGCATCGAGGTCGCCACCAAACTTAGAGAAGGCTTCCATCTCGCGGTAAAGGGCCTGGTCGAGCTTCAGGGTACCAGCTACTTTCTTCATGGATTTGATCTGCGCGTTACCACCCACACGGCTAACCGAAATACCTACGTTGATCGCAGGACGAATACCCGCGTTGAACAGGTTTGATTCCAGGAAGATCTGGCCATCCGTGATCGAGATCACGTTGGTAGGGATATATGCAGATACGTCACCCGCTTGTGTTTCAATGATCGGCAGTGCCGTCAGTGAACCACCACCTTTTACGAGGTGCCTGATGGATTCAGGAAGGTCGTTCATGTTCTTCGCTACTTCGTCTTTGCTAATCACCTTCGCGGCCCTTTCCAGCAAACGGCTGTGCAGGTAGAATACGTCACCAGGATACGCTTCGCGTCCGGGTGGGCGGCGGAGCAGCAGGGAAACCTCGCGGTAAGCCACGGCTTGCTTAGACAGGTCATCAAAGATGATCAGTGCGGGCCTTCCGGTATCACGGAAGAATTCACCGATGGCTGCACCAGCGAAGGGTGCATAGAACTGCAACGGTGCAGGGTCTGAAGCAGAAGCTGCAACGATAGTAGTGTATGCCATCGCTCCATTATCCTCCAGTGTTTTCATCACACCGGCAATGGTAGATGCCTTCTGACCAACAGCAACATATATACAAAACACAGGCTTACCTGCATTGTAGAATTCTTTCTGGTTGATGATGGTATCCACAGCAATCGCTGTTTTACCTGTCTGGCGGTCACCAATGATCAACTCACGCTGACCCCTTCCGATAGGGATCATCGCATCGATGGCCTTGATACCGGTCTGCAGGGGTTCCTTTACAGGCTCCCTAAAGATTACGCCTGGCGCTTTACGCTCCAGGGGCATATCATAGAGTTCACCGGCGATGGGACCTTTACCATCGATGGGCAAACCCAGTGTATTGATGACGCGACCCACCAGTCCTTCACCTACTTTGATAGAAGCGATCAGGCCGGTACGGCGCACTTTAGAACCTTCTTTGATCTCGGCACCTTCACCCATCAATACCGCACCTACGTTATCTTCTTCAAGGTTAAGAGCGATGGCACGTACACCATTTTCAAACTCCACCAGTTCACCAGATCCTACATTGCCCAAGCCATAGATACGAGCGATGCCGTCACCTGCCTGCAGTACGGTACCTACCTCTTCCAACTCGGCAGAGGTATTAAAATTCGACAGCTGCTGACGCAGTATCGCTGAAATTTCATCTGGTTTTATACTTACCATAATGGTTCTTTTTTTATAAAGTGATTATCTGAGCTTTTGGATATACATGTTTTCAATGAACTGCTTCCTGATGACCTGCAGGTCATGGCGGATGCTTGCGTCATACAACACATCATCCACATGAAGTACAAAACCACCTACGATGGCAGCATCAACTTTGTTGGTGACTTCCAACGTTGAACTGGCAAACCGGGGCCTGTCCTTCAGTTTGCTAACAATGAAATCATTAACTTCCTGTGACACAGGAGCAGCCGTAGTAATCTCCACCAACTGAATATTGTGATGACGGCGATACATGGCGTTGAACGCATTGGTGATCTCCCCAACGGCAATCTCCCGACCTTTCTTGAATAGAAGGTTAAAGAATGCGGTGGTGGTTGGGGATACTTTTCCATCGAGGATGGCAGTGAAGATTTTTTGTTTCTTCTCACCCTGGATCACAGGGCTGTTCCACACCGCTTTCAGCTCTTGGTGGTTGTCCAGTTCCTTGATCCCCTCCAGGTCTGCTTTGATCTTCTCCAGTTCATTCCGTTCTACTGCCAGATCAAACAAGGCTTTCGCGTAACGCTGTGCAACTTTGGGTTGACGCATCGGTTATTCTGAATTAATTCGATGATTGTTTCGTAAGGTCATCAGCCAATGTGCGGATATAAGATTCCTGCTCGCCTTTGGCAGACAGTTCCCTGCGGATAACTTTCTCCGCAACTTCCACCACCATATGGCCGATCTGGTTCTTCACATCCGTGAGTGCCGCCATCTTCTGGTTCTGGATGGCGTTGTTGGCATCCACGATGATCTTGTTGGCTTCGATCTTGGCCTGCTCCTTGGCTTCGTTGATGATCTTATCCTTGATGTCTTTAGCTTCCTTCAGCATCAGCGCCCTTTCTTCACGCGCTTGTGCCATCAGGGCCTCGTTCTCACTTTTCATCTGCGCCATTTCCTGCTTTACACGCTCAGCCGTTGCCAGAGAGTCCGCAATGGTTTTTTCCCTTTCTTTCAGGCCATTGATGATCGCAGGCCATGCAAACTTCTTAAGAATGAAGAAGGCTGCCAGAAACGCGATCAGCGTCCAAAATATAAGGCCAAACGCGGGTTTTAATAAATCCATATCAGTAAGTTATCTGTTATCAGTTATTGTATTCATTGCCACACTGCCACATTGACTAATTGTCTAATTAAAATCACCGCGCCTCGGCCCTGTGCGTTGGCGCGGTAATCTTTTACTGTTTAAACGAACATCGCCAGGATACCTGCGATAACCGCAAACAGCGCAACACCTTCAACGAAGGCTGCAGTAAGGATCATGTTGGCACGGATGTCATTGGCAGCTTCCGGCTGACGGGCGATAGACTCTACCGCACCTTTACCGATCTGGCCAATACCGATACCTGCACCAATAGCAGCGAGACCGGCACCCAATGCACCACCGGCGTTAGCCCAGGCTGTAGTGCTCAACAAAACATTCAATAAGTCCATACTTGTTGTTTTATAATGATGATGAAATCACAAATTAATGATGCGCGTGCCCTTCCTCATGATGCTCGCCTTCAAAAGCCTGGCCGATGAAAACCGCCGTCAGGTTCGTGAAGATGAAGGCCTGGATAAAGGCCACCAGCACCTCTATGATATAAATAAACACCGCAAATGCAATGGATATCGGACTGAAGCCAATCCCCACGCCCTTGCTGATCGCCCCAAAAATGAAGATGAGGGACACCAAACAAATGATGATGATGTGGCCCGCCATCATGTTCGCAAACAAACGAATCATCAGGGCGAAAGGCTTGGTGATAATGCCCAACAGTTCCACAGGAATCAGGATACCCTTCACAAAACCAGGTACGGGCGGATTAAAGATATGTCCCCAGAAGTGCTTGTTGGTACTAAAGAGGATCACGATAAAGGAGATCACCGCCAGCACCATCGTGAACGCAATGTTTCCGGTCACGTTGGCTGCCGTGGGGATCAAGCCAAAAATATTGTTGATCAGGATAAAGAAAAACACCGTCAGCAGATACGGCAGGTACTTGTCTGCTTTAACACCCAGGTTGGGCTTGGCCACTTCGTCACGGATGAAAGTGATCACCGGCTCAATGGCATTCTGCATGCCGGTTGGGGCCTGGCCCTTTCTTACTTTGTACCGATTGGCCACACTGATCATGATCCACAACAGCAACGCTATTGCCAACAGCATCTGCGCCACATTCCTCGTAATAGAGAAATCATACACATCAGACCCATCCAGGGCCACTATTTTCTCACCTTCCATCTTGTACCCATTATGTTCAGCATGTCCATGTTCAAACTTGGAAGACATAAACACAGACAAACCTTTTGAAGGAGAGTACAGGATCACGGGCAGGGGAATGGTCACATGATGCTCCTTCCCGTCTTTCCCATGATATTCAAACAAATGATATTCATGGGCATCCATAATATGGCTGAAAATCACCTTATTAGCGTCAAATCCTTCTTTTTTCTCCTCATGCTGGGCCGGTGCATGACCACCTTCCGTATGCTCTTCATGCTGGGCCAGAACCGCTATCGGAGAAAACACCAAAAAAGCACTGAAAACCGCTACCACACAAGATTTGAAGCCGGAAAAAGTCATGCTGTTCCAAATTTGCCGCAAAGATAAGGAAAAATGGCGTGGATATGTGGATGAACGTAAGCGTGAAAGAGAAATTCTTTTGCTTCAAATTAGCTTCTGGCCAACTCATTAAACTGCATTTTATGCAGGCCCGCATAATGCCCGTTTTGGGCCAAAAGATCGTCGTGATTGCCCATTTCCCGGATCTCGCCCTTATCTAATACCATGATAATATCCGCCTTTCTGATGGTAGACAGCCTGTGAGCGATGATGATACTCGTTCTGCCAGTGATCAACTTATCGATGGCGCCCTGGATCAGCAGCTCTGATTCCGTATCCACAGAGGAGGTAGCCTCGTCTAGGATCAGGATAGAAGGGTTGTACAACAATGCACGGATGAAACTCAGCAACTGCCGTTGACCCATAGAAAGGGTTCCGCCCCGCTCCATCACGTTATAATCATATCCGCCCGGCAAACGCATAATGAAATCATGCATCCCGATCATCTTCGCCGCGCGTACCACCTCTTCCTTCGGAATATCCGGGTTCCGAAGCGTGACATTATCCATGATGGAACCGGAAAACAAAAACACATCCTGCAAAACCACCCCTATTCCGCTGCGTAGCGTATCCAGGGCATACGCATTAATATCAACCCCGTCAATCAGGATCTCTCCTTTTTTTACCTGGTACAACCGGTTGACCAGGCTGATGATGGACGTTTTCCCACTGCCTGTATGACCAACGATCGCAAGGGTCTCCCCCTGCCTGATGTGAAAACTGATATCCCGCAGCACTTCGCGCCCTTCATCGTACCCAAAACTCACTTTCCTGAACTGAAGGTCTCCATTGATTCTCGCAGGACGATAGCTGCCCTTGTCTTCCGTAAAATCTGGGTTATCCAACACCTTGAATACTCGTTCACTGGCCACCATCCCCATTTGTAACACGTTAAACTTATCCGCAATCACGCGCAGCGGCCGAAACAGCAGATTGAGCATGATGATGAAACTAACGATCTGTCCCGCGATCTTCACCCCCTCCTCATTGCTGAGGTTCATGACCTGCACACCGGCATACCAAACCAGCAATCCCATGGATGTGGCGAGGATGATCTCTACAATCGGGAAAAATACGGAGTAGGCAAAAATGGCGTTAACATTGGCGTTGCGGTGCTCTTTGTTGATCTCCCTGAACTTCGCAGCCTCTTTGTCTTCCATCGCAAACGATTGTACGATGGCCATCCCCGTGATATGCTCCTGCACAAATGCGTTCAACGCGGCTACTGCATTCCGGACCCTGATAAAACTCTTATTGACACTTTCCTTGAAATAATAGGTAGCCAACATCAGGATCGGAAAAGGAATCAAGCACACCAGCGTTAATTGCCAGTTGGTCCAGAACATGGCGATGAGAATAGCGATGATCGAAAGAAAGTCCGCAACCAAGGGAATGAGGCCCTCGGAAAAAATATCATTGATGGACTCAATATCGTTGATGGTGCGGGTTGTGAGTGTGCCGATGGGCGTTTTGTCGAACTGGCTGAGATTCAGCCGGATGATCTTACCAAAAACCTCCACGCGCAGGTCTTTCACCACGGTTTGCCCCAGCCAGGTAGTGATGAAAGAAAACACAAAACGAAGCAGGATTTCCACGATCAGTATCCCGATCTGGATCACAGTGATCCAAACAAGTGCATTCACCAGCCCCTTGGCGATGATGTTGTTGATGGTATGCTGAATCAGAAGAGGTCTTACGGGCGCTAGTACTGCGAGTACAATGGCCAAGACGATGGACAAAACAAACCTGTTCTTATATGGAGCTGCGTAACGAAATACTCTTTTCAGCTGGGAAAAATCAAAAATCCGTTTACGCTCCATGGGGTAAAAATAGCTATTAGCTAATAGCTATTAGCTAATTATTCGTCTTCTCCAATCGCTTTCGTATACGCCTTGATGAAAAGCGCGCCGAGGTTCTTATGCGGAGGGATATAGTTGTCGAATCTTTCCTTGGCTTCACCGGCAGTGAATTGCGCGGAAAGGTCTTTCCAGGTGTGGATCCAGTCAATACTCCTGCCGGCTTTGAGATCCTCGTTGATATGCTTCAGGATCGGCTCATTCACGGTACGGGTACCCACTTCTTTCGATGAAATGATGTGCGCATCCGGGCAGGTTTTCAGAACATCATCAAGGTTGTGAAAGCCGCCACAGGAGCCCAGGATCACGATCCTTGCAGACTCCGGCAATTGCTTGATGGTATACTTGACGTGATAGCTGTGGCCACGATGGATCACGATGGTTGGCTTGATCTTCTTCTGCTCCAGAAAAGCGAGCAGGTGCTCCTGCGCTTTGGCATCCGGATCATCTCCTTTGGAATTGTCCAGCGGAAGATTGGCGTAGATCTCCACCGGCTTGCCCTTCACAGAATGGATCGCCACCCATTCCTTGCCCTTGGTCACTTTCCAGTCTGTGTTGTTGTTGAACATAGACATGAAGTTGGCGTAGGAATCGATACCGTCTTTATCGCCATAGAAAAATACCAGCTGGCTAACTTTGCCAGATCCGGCAGTCAGGCTTGTATAATCCACCGTGTAAACCGGCGGGATACCAAGCTTCTGGGAAAGGTTAGTGGAGCTGTCTTTGGCCGAGAGGAAAATCGTTTGAAGGATATCGTAGATCACGGCACTACGCTTATTTCCGCTGCGCTGACTCTGCTCAAGCGAATTAGCAACCTCGCGGTCAATGATTGCTTTCACTGCCGGCGTGTTGATACTGCCATATGAATCGGCCACATCCACGGCTTCTTCCAGTGCTCCACCTTTATCCAGTCCACGCGCGAAAGCAACCATGAGACGTTGTGCATTGGAATCCGGCATAGATGCGAGGAAGGCATCCAGTTTGTTGTATCCCGCAGCCATCTTGATGAATTTCTTGAAGCGGTCAAACTGCACACTCATCAGCAGGGTATCGCCAGATGGTGTGGTTAACCGTTCCATCATCCGGTTGTATACACCTTTATAACTCGAGGTATAGATCACATCTTCACCCAGCACAATGAGATAGTACAATTCTTTGGGACCGAGGGGCTCCAGTATCTTGAACCTTACCGCATCTGATTCATCATGCAGTGCATTGATCTCATTGATAAAAACTTCATGGGCCTTACGCTGAAGCATACGCGTAATTTCATTGTAAGCCAAGGCCGTATCCTGCCTGTGCAGTCGTTGGGAATAGTCAATCTGTGTCCGCACCAGCAGTTTATAATACTTCACACTGTCTGTCATCACACTGTTGATGGATTCCAGTGTTTGTCGGCCGTTCATCACCTCATCCAGGAAAGGATAATAAAGTCGTCCGCTTTTACTTGTGGCCATCTGGCGGATGGCTTTCACCAGGGGGTCTTCGTTTCTCGCGATGAGCTGACCCACACGGGTACGCGTAGCCGCAGCGTAGTCATAAAACAGGTTGGGATCTTGATACGCCGCAAAACGCACGAGGCTGTCTGCAAAAGGCACATCGGAATATGCTTCGAGGCTGGGTAAGACCCTCCGGGGATGGATGGCGCAATACTTACGATATAACTCCACCTTGGACTCCTTGATCCCTAGGGCGTCAAAAAAGATACCGTTGGGACTATTGATCAGGAGTTCGCCGGTTTCGTAGGGATACTTCTCTGTGACGGGCAGCATACTTTCGCCTTTGAGGTCTGCGTCCATCATTTCTATGTACTGGCTATATAAAATGATCACTTTTTCCGGGGGAAAACTGCGGTTTTGCCAGCCAGACACATAGTTTTTGAGCATATGCTGCAGGCCGGTGAGGTACTTCACCTTCAGGCGGTGGTCCAGTTTTTTGGATTGTTCGATGGAATCCTGGATCACATTGACGCCTCGGGTGATCAGATCTGTGATCAATAAATTAATGTCTTCGTCACTTACAGCATGCACCAGGTCATCTTTCCTGCCGTCTGTCTCCAGGATCTTTTGCTGCCAGAAGTCAATATCCTCGTGCAATTTGACCCTGCGAATGTCAATATTGGCCCTTCCCGTATCCGGCAAAGCACTAACTGCCTGAAAGACAAGCATGGTAAAGAGAGATAATATGACGTGGCGCATCACTACTCGTAAAATTAGGATATCTGTGAAAACTATTCATATGAGTAACGTATAAGTATGGCAGAACCTTGTATTTCACGTTAACAATTTCATAATCAGGTAAAACTTGGTCACCTTTGGCGTGGCTTTATTTTTGCGTAAATAAATTGTTAATGGATCAAAAGGGCAAGATCCTGATTGCTGACGACGAACCTGATATTGTTGAGATTATCAGTTATAACCTGAAACTGGAGGGTTACGAGGTTTTTACCGCCAGAGACGGGGACGATGCCCTGCAGAAGGCCAAGGCACACAAGCCTGACCTCATCATCCTGGACGTGATGATGCCCTACAAGAATGGCATGGAAGTCTGCAAGATCCTCAGGAGCCAACCCCAGTTCAACCAGACTTTGATCATATTTCTTACCGCCCTCAGTGATGAATTCTCGCATGTTAAGGGGCTTGAGTTTGGTGCAGACGACTATCTCTCTAAGCCTGTTAGCCCGAAAGTACTGGTCACGAAGGTAAACTCCCTGTTTCGCCGGATACAGAAAGGACCAGATCAGGAAAAGGTGCTGCTGTTGGGAGAGCTGAGGATAGATCCTGTTCAGTTTGTGGTGCATTACAATGAGCAAGATATCTCCCTGGCGAAAAAAGAGTTTGAACTGCTCTACCTCTTGGCTTCCAAACCGGGCCGGGTGTTTCTCCGCAATGAGATCCTGAGCCAGATCTGGGGTACCGATGTGATCGTGGGAGACAGGACAATTGATGTACACATCCGTAAGATCCGCCAAAAACTGGGGCTGGATTGTATTACTACAGTTACAGGTGTTGGCTATAAGTTTGACGTTGGTCAATAGCTATTAGCTACTGGCTAATAGCTATCTTCGTACAGTGTTTAATACGAAGAATATTACGCCCAGCCAGATCGCCATCTTTAATGCACTGACCATTGCATTGATCGGTGCGGTGGCCAATCTGGTTTTTTTCACCACCTGGTGGGTGCCTATAGTTACGTTTGTAACGCTTTTCATCATTGCCTACGACCTGACCTATTTCTTTATCCATCGTTTCATTTATCGAAAGATCAAGCTCATCTATAAATTCATCTCGCAAACCAAGGCCACGAAACGCGAGGAGTTCTATTTCAAATCCATACTGCCACAGAAAAGCATCGACGAAGTGAGTGAAGACGTGGAAAAATGGGCCGAGCAGCGCAAGCAGGAAATTGAAGTGTTGCGCCAGAATGAAGCCTATCGGAAAGAGTTTTTGCAGAATCTTTCCCATGAATTCAAGACACCCGTTTTCGCGATCCAGGGCTATATTCATACGCTGTTGAACGGTGCGTTGGATAATCCCGATGTCAACAAGAAATTCCTGGAAAATACCTCCCGGAATGTGGATCGGTTGGTTAACCTCATCGATGATCTCGATGTTATCTCGGCCCTGGAAAGCGGACAACAGCAAATGCACCTGACGGATTTTGTTATCCAGGACCTCATCCGCGAAGTATATGACTCGCTTACCATCAAAGCGGCAGATAAGAATGCGAAATGTGTGATTAAAAAAGGTTGTGAGGCATTGATCATCGTACGCGCCGACAAAGAAAAAACCCGTCAGGTATTGATCAACCTGGTGGATAACGCGATCAAATATGGTAAGCCCAATGGGTACATTGAAGCCAGCGTTTACAATACCGATGGCAAGAGTATTCTTGTAGAGATCAGTGATGATGGCATCGGCATTTCGGAGGAACATCTTCCCCGGATCTTTGAAAGGTTTTACCGAACTGACTATGGCCGGAGCAGGAACATCGGCGGAACCGGTCTGGGACTTGCGATTTGTAAACACATTGTTGAAGCACATGGGCACAGCATTCATGTGCGCAGCAAGCTGGACATCGGCACAACCTTTGGTTTCACACTCAATAAGGCATAGAAAAACCCCTGCCGTAGACACGACAGGGGTACCAAAAAATTGCAAAGGACTACATGAGAAAATTAAATAAGCTCTAATGTTCGTGCAAGCTATTTACCCAATGTAATCCAGATATTAACCAGTTGTTATGTGAAT
>JBEISY010000170.1:0-4933 GCA_040375175.1 Chitinophagaceae bacterium | reverse complement strand
CACCAAATTCAACCGGGTCAAAGCAGAAAACAGAAAAGAAAAGGTAGTGTCATTTGCTACAATGCTTGAGATTGATGAATTAGGAAGGGGAGGCGTAAGGGGCCGATCAATGACATGCAACAATCCATTAGAAGTGGTGAAGTCTGTTGTGCCTATCCTAAACCCGTTAATAAATTTACCATTCTGGTTATTAGATGCGTAAATATTCTGTGAATTAAGGGTACGAATGCTATCTGACACTGGTATAGCAGATCCGGCAATCCTTCTTGATACTATATGATAACTAATAGCTGATTGTAAAGTTGAAACTGGAATGGCCTCAATTTGGCTAACTGTAGAAATACCAATCCTTCCCCAGGCTGTATTATCTGGAGCGAAAACGGTAATATTCGGATTGGTGAGTGCCGATGTCAGATTGGCCCTGTTTACCGCTGCATTAAATAGAGAAAATTGTGAGCTAGAGGAAATAAAGACAAGCATGTCAGGACTAGGTGCAGGATTCGTCCCACTATTATCCTCCGTAGTGCATGCATTGAACACTAACATCATCGCTGTAAGAAGAACGAAAGATAAGCTCCTTGTGTAATTTCGCATAAATGAACTTTTTTTTCTGGAACTCCAAAGGTAAAGATATCGCTCATATATGGAGTACATCGACTATGGAATGGAACAAAAGTTTTGGCTAAAATACACCAACATCCTAAAGAAACAAAACCAAACCGTTGATTTCCACGCCATTTTAGGAGAATAATACCGATTCCCGCCTCAAAATGTCTCTACAATTTAGGAGATGAAGAAAGAAAATCAGGGTTGGGCTTCTTTTCCTATGCTGCGGGTACTTGTGGCTTTGATCGTTGGCATACTGCTTTACCAACCCTTACATTCCTACACGCCGCTCCTGTTGAGTGCTCCAGGTTTGCTGGTCTTTATCTTCCGCAATTGGGTTTCAACACACCTGCCTCAGCGAAGGGACCCAGCTTCAGCCATGGCTATTTTAAGTGGTTTTGCGATTTTAGGATATGGACTAATGCATCTCCATGATATTAGAAATTTGAAAAACTGGCCAGGCTACAAAAGCATCACATCCAAAACCTATATCGCCAAAGCATTGAATGATAAAAAAACCACAAAATCCGGGTTCAATTCAGAAATCCAACTTGTAGCAACCCAATCTGGGCCCAAAAGTTGGACCGCTGTTTCCGCATTGGCATTACTACATCACCAAACACCTTTGCTTACATCGGGCAACTACTTTCTGGTGAGTTCTTCATTGAGGTCTATTGGCACTGGCCCAGGCCAGAAAAAGGATTATATGGTTCACCTGAAGCGGAAAAACATCTATCACCTTGCGAGTGCAGACCACAATCAGATAGTGATACTTGGAACAAGTTCCTATAAAAGTGAGGCATTTCAACCAAGAAAGACCCTGTCAAAAATGCTAGACTCCCTTTACATTGATGAAGATACCCGTTCTATGGCTGGAGCCCTTCTTATTGGCGAAAGGGTTTTGCTAGCCCCGGAAATCAATGCTGCCTATGTTAACACGGGCGTGGTACACGTAATTGCTATTTCAGGGATGCATTTGGCACTTATCTACATGATGTTGTCGGGAATGCTCCGATTTCTGAAGAAACTGGGGCTCAAGTGGGTCTACACTTTAACCTGCATTGCCAGTCTGTGGTTGTATGCTTCCATTTGCGGGTTCTCACCTTCGGTAGTCAGGAGTGCTTGGATGTTCAGTTTTTTGCTGGTAGGCGAGCTATTTGAAAAATCAAGACAAACCGGAAATAGTCTGGCCGCCTCCGCTGTTGTTATGTTATGCACAAACCCGTCACTACTGTGGGACATCGGCTTTCAATTGAGTTACGCTGCAGTGAGCAGCCTGCTAATCTACCAAGCATCTATTACACGAATCTATCAACCTGAAAATAATCTCCTGAGACAATGCTGGGGTATCCTTGCAACCACTATAGCAGCACAAATACTTACAGCGCCACTAATAGTTTTCCACTTTAAACAGTTTCCGCTGATCTTTCTGATCAGTAACCTGATTGCCGTACCACTTTCCGGATTGATTCTGGTTTTGACAGGTGACAGTTGCATTCTTTTCCCGATCGGTTTTGCTGCACCGGTTGCAAGCTTAGCCGAAGAATTAATACGCTTCATGAATAGCCGTATTCTGGCTCTGGGAGAGCTGGAATTTGCTTCAGTTGGAAACCTTCATCTGGATATCCCGAATACAATTATTTTATACATCCTCATCCTCACACTCACCCTTTGGATAAGGTCAAAAAAACGGTAACTTTGCAGTCCCCGAAACATCACCCCTTCATTTCTACCGTATGCAAAAGAAGATCAAATCAGCTTTGATATCTGTTTTCTATAAAGATGGTCTTGAGCCCATTGTCAAAGAACTCCATGCAAATGGTGTCAGTATATATTCCACTGGCGGAACACAACAGTTCATTGAAGCACTCGGCATTCCCTGCATTCCCGTAGAATCCATCACTTCCTACCCCAGCATCCTCGGAGGAAGGGTTAAAACCCTCCACCCAAAAGTATTTGGTGCCATTCTGGGCCGCAGGGATGTTCCACAGGATCTCGAAGAAATGAAGCAATATGAGATCCCCGAATTTGATCTGGTCATCGTTGACCTCTACCCGTTTGAAGAAACCGTAGCCAGTACCAACGAGGAAAAACAGATCATCGAAAAAGTGGATATTGGCGGACCGTCCATGATCAGGGCCGCAGCCAAAAATTTCCGCGACCTCGCAGTAGTTGCATCAAGGGACCAATACCCTTCTTTCCTCGAGCTGATCCAATCACAACATTGCGAAACTTCTATCGAACAACGCCGTGCACTGGCTGCAAAAGCATTTGAAGTTGTTGCACATTATGACGTTGCCATCGCACAATATTTCAATACGGGTGAAGAACATTTCCTTGCTTCTTTTCCTTCGCCAAAATCCATGCGCTACGGCGAGAACCCACACCAGCCCGCTGTATTCTATGGAGACAACAGCAAACTGTTCACCCAACTCCATGGCAAAGAACTCTCATACAACAACCTCGTGGATGCTGATGCAGCCATGCAGCTGATCCGTGAATTTGTGGACCAGACCGTGGTGTTTGCCATCATCAAACACACCAATGTTTGCGGCGTTGCACAAAGAGACCGTGTTGCCGAAGCATGGAAAGCAGCCTTGGCCGGAGATCCGGAAAGCGCCTTCGGCGGTGTGCTGGTAACCAATGGAACCGTAGATGCAGCAACCGCCCTCGAGATCAATGAGATATTTTTTGAAGTATTGATCGCTCCTGATTTTGATGCAGATGCCCTCGATATCCTGAAAACAAAAAAGAACAGAATTCTCTTGAAACAACATGCCCAGGTGGCCTACGGCAAGATGTTCAAATCAATGCTCAACGGCGTGCTTACCCAGAAACAAGACGAAGGCAATTTTGAAAAGTGGGAAGAAAAAGGAGGCAGAGATGCAACACCAGAAGAAAAAGATGACCTCCTGTTCGCCAACCTGGTGTGCAAACACCTCAAGTCAAATGCCATTGCCCTGGTAAAGGATAAACAACTCATTGGTAAGGGCTGCGGTCAAACATCAAGGATCGACTCCCTGCGTCAGGCCATCGAAAAATCAAAACAATTCAATTTTCACCTCAAAGGCGCGGTGATGGCGAGTGATGCTTTCTTTCCCTTTGACGATTGCGTTGAAATGGGGCATGCCGCCGGTATCTCGGCATACATCCAGCCGGGTGGTTCCATCAGGGATAACGATACCATCACGTACTGCCAGAAACACCATCTCGCACTGGTGATCACCGGCATGAGACATTTTAGGCATTAGGCATTAGGCATTGGGCATTAGGCATTAGGGACATGAAAGCAGCACCGGTTAAGCAATACATATATGACCTCTATGACACGGTAAGATCTACGGTGCAGCCTCTTCATCCTAAAAACCAATCCGAAAAAACCAGGGCACTTGTTGCTGTTGCGCTCGTTAGTTTTTTCTGGGGTACTACCTGGCTGGCATCTAAAAAAGGCGTGCAGCATATGCCTGCCCTCCAACTGGCGGGTATCAGGCAGTTTCTCGGCGGATCCATCTACCTGTTGTATTTTTTCTTTAAGGGCCATCGGCTCCCCACCAAAGAACAGTTCATACAGTTTGTATGGATGAGTGTCATCATGTTTGTAGCCAGCAATGGGCTCAGCACATGGAGTGTACAATACATCCCGAGTGGACTGGGCGCCGTGATCGGCGCCATCGCCCCTATATGGATCGCCATCTTCAGCGTCACCCTGTTCAGGGAAACGAAGTTCAATACCATCACCATCCTTGGATTGATACTTGGTTTTGGAGGAATCATCATCATCTTTTCCGATTACCTGGAAGACCTCTTCAATTCCAAGTTCTCCCTCGGCATCCTTCTCGGCGTAGTGGCCACCATGACCTGGGGACTGGGAACGCTTTACACGGTAAAGCATGCGAAAAACCTTGATCCCTACTATAGCCTGGGCTGGCAGATGTTCATCAGCGGGATCATCCTCACCCTGATCTCCCTGGTAACGGGCCAATACAAACCGCTCACCAGTGTTGACCCCATCGCATGGTATTCCATCGGCTATCTCGTCATCATCGGCAGCGTGATCACCTTCCTGGCATTCATCTATGCATTGAAACGTTTGCCTGCAGCACAGGCCAGTGTGTACGCCTATATCAACCCCATTGTTGCAGTGATTATTGGTGCATTATTGAACGGGGAAAAACTAAACATGATCATCGCCATCGGTACGGCTGTCACCCTACTTGGTGTGTACCTCGTCAACACCGGCTTCAAAAAAGCTAAACCCGGGCGGTTTCTTGGGGGGCGTTGGCCTGCCCCTGTATGTTGGGGTTATCGAGGGGGTGGTGGGGGGTGT
>JBEISY010000368.1:0-2856 GCA_040375175.1 Chitinophagaceae bacterium | reverse complement strand
ATTATGACCCAACACGGCCCAGCATTCTCCCGCCTTCACCGTCCAGTTGATCTGATCAAGAATCTTCCGATCTCCGTATTGAATGGTTACGTTCTCCATTCGTACAGCATCATCAAACGGCGCAAATGCGTATGCAGGCGGAATCTCTTGCACGTTGAATACTACTCCGCCCTCCCCACTCCCTCCTACCTCTCTTCCATCGTTTTCCAACAACACACCGCCTTCCAGGAAATAGGTTTTATGTATGTCCGATGGCAGCTCCCCTGCGCCAGAAACCAAAATCAATTGCATGCCTTTTTTCATCAGCGCATTCAACAATTCATTCATCATTTCCCTTGCATCCACATCCAGTCCGATGTATGGACTATCCAATAAAATCCAATCAGGTTCTTCAAGAATAGCCTCTGCAATCTGAAATCGTTTATGCTCACCGTTAGACAGTTGGATGAGCTTAGTATCTGCTTTATTTAAGATCCCCACTTTCTCCAGTACCTCAGCAATTTTTGCCTCACCCTGACCCCTCACCCTTAACTCTTCAGCAACTGTTCTTGAATCATCAGCATCAAACGAATTGAAACGCTGCTGGTAGTAGAAATTGGATTGATTGGATAAATTATTGAATCGATGTTGCCTGGAGATCATGTAGGTCTTTGGCTTCTCAGGATGGAAATTCACTTTGCCTCTGAAAAAAATCTGGTTGGCAAGGGCTTTGAGTAAACTGGTCTTTCCAGATCCGGACGCACCAATGACAGCAAGGCTTTCACCTGCTTGCAGGGAAAAAGAGATCGATGATAGAATAGATTTTCCGCCAAGGCTCACACTCAAACCCTCAACCTCCAGTGCCGGATTACGGTTTACGATTACCTGTATCTGCATTTCTACGCGTAATTTAATTAACTTGCTTCAAGATCAGCATCGCACGATATTATTCGAGAGATCATCATATTTGCCATCCTAACTTCGCTTGCAGTTCCACTCCAAAGCCAGGATAGTATTCCTGCAACAACTTTTAAATTAGGGCTTTCTGCATATGTTGAAGGCTACTACAGCTATGATTTCAGCAAACCCCCGGACCACAACAGGCCGTGGTTCTTATATAATTTCAATAAAGCCGGGAAACCCGCAGTCAACCTGGCCTGGGCTAAACTATCGATCACCCATGCAAAGATTCGTGCCAACCTTGCACTGGCAACAGGCACCTATGTGCGGGCCAACTATGCGGGTGAACCTGACTGGGCCAAGCCACTGTTTGAGGCCAATGCAGGATTGAAACTGGCAAAGAAAAACGA
Source organism: Chitinophagaceae bacterium (assembly GCA_040375175.1). Lineage (GTDB taxonomy): Bacteria > Bacteroidota > Bacteroidia > Chitinophagales > Chitinophagaceae > Pollutibacter. Next base: position 1,567 of record JBEISY010000368.1, on the reverse strand, counting down.
CCTATGGCTCGATGTCGGGGTTCTTCCATCTCATATTGGTTTTGAATCCGCAACAGGCAAAGAGAACTGGACCTTGTCAAGAAGTATGGTTGCAGAGAACTCGCCATACTTTGAAACGGGCATCCGATTAAGTTACCGCTCACCCAATGCAAAATGGTATATGGCATCACTCCTGCTGAATGGTTGGCAAAGAATAACCAAACAAAAAGGCAGTAGTCTGATTAATGGTGGCATTCAGGTGACTTATACCCCTTCTGAGAAACTCACACTCAATTACAGCAATTTCATTGGCATGCCGGAAAAGGATACGATGAATATCCGTAGGATATATCATAATCTGTATGCCATCGGCCAAATTAATAACATCCTTGGCATCACGCTGGGATTTGATCTGGGAAGCGATCGATACGCAAATAACAACACCACCAAAACATGGTTTACGCCCGTTCTCATTACCAGGATAAAACTAGACAAGCAATGGGCAATTGCATTTCGTACGGAATACTATGCAGATAAATCAGGCGCATTGATTGTAACGAATACGCCAAACGGATTTCGCAGTTTTGGTGCATCAGCTAACGTCGACTTCTCTTGGAAAAAATTTGCCTTATTCCGCGCAGAATATCGCCTGTTTACTAGTAAGGATCCTGTTTTTTATGGGAACCCGTCGCTAGCCACAAATAATAACGCAATAACATTTTCCGCGGCTTTTTGTTATTAGTTTCTTCACCACATCCAGTACAAACATTCCTTAAGATATCTAACTTAGTACCATGAATATTTGGTTTCATAAAGATCTTGGTCCAGACGATCTTCAGCCACTAGGCAAAAATACTTTGGGTGAGCATCTGGGCATGCAATTCACCGAAGTGGGTGAAAATTACCTTAAAGCCACCATGCCTGTTGACCATCGAACACATCAACCCTATGGTCTTCTTCACGGCGGTGCATCTGTGGCACTGGCCGAAACCCTGGGCAGTGTGGGTGCTGCACTGACCGTTGACCCGGATCAATTCATTTGCGTGGGCATGGAGATCAATGCCAATCACCTGCGCAGCGTACGTAGTGGCTCGGTAACAGGTACAGCCACACCGCTCCACAGGGGAAGCAGCTCACAGGTCTGGGAGATCAAGATTCACGACGATCATGGAAAGCTCGTATGCATCAGCAGACTCACGGTTGCCGTTCTTAAAAAACCGGGAGCGAAAGGATAAGACATTTTGAACGTGGTTGCTTATCTTGAGTAGATATACCATAAGATATGCAAAAGCTTTTTCTTCGTTTAGCCATCCTGACCATCATCGCATTTGTTGGCGTTCAGGTTCAGGCTCAAACAACCACCATCTATCTCGTGCGTCACGCAGAAAAAGATTTGTCGGACGTAAACACCAAAGACCCCAACCTGAATGGATTGGGTTTGCAGAGAGCCACGGATCTTGAAAAAATCCTGGCTGATAAAAATATCGCTGCCATCTTCAGCAGCAATTTCAAGAGGACACTTCAGACAGCCGCACCGCTCTCTCTAAAGTTGCAATTGGAACCGATCATCTATGATCCCTCAGAAACT
>JBEISY010000042.1:0-9308 GCA_040375175.1 Chitinophagaceae bacterium | reverse complement strand
GAATACCCATAGGTAAACGCCAAACCTGCTTTCAACATTGAAGTACGCTCAATTTCGGGTATGCATTCTTCCTCCGTGCAACCAGGGTACGTGGTAGATTCGAAAACAACCACGGCTCCTTTCCTGATGTTTCGTCCGATCGCTGCAGATGCTTCCATGAGAAACTGAAGATCCGGAACATTGTACTTATCTACCGGAGTGGGTACAGCAACAATAAAAAAAACAGCCTCGCCCAACAAACTTTCATCGTCCGTAAAAACAATGTCGGCCTGCTCAAATGCACTGCTGTCAACTTCCCGGTTAGGGTCAATTCCTTTCCGGAGTGATGCTATTTTCTTCCGATCAGTGTCAAAACCAATGACGGGAATTTTTCGGGAAAACTCAAGTGCCAGCGGAAGGCCCACATATCCGAGGCCCACTACAACTAACTTTGACTTTTTATCAATAAGGTCCCGATAAACGCTCATTTATTTCTGACTTGAGAACTCTTTTGGCTGCTTATTCAACTCCTCTGAGGGTAGTGATTTAAAGTAATCATAGGTCTTGGCCAATCCTGTGGCCCGGTCCACTTTTGGTTCCCATCCCAAAATGCTTTTCGCCTTCGAAATATCCGGTTTGCGCTGCTTTGGATCATCTACAGGTAAGGGCTTATGTACAATCTTCTGCGTTGTTCCGGTAAGTTTAATGATCTCTTCTGCAAAATCTTTCAGGCTGATTTCATTCGGGTTGCCAATGTTCACAGGCTTCGCATAATCACTCAACAATAGCCTGTAAATCCCTTCCACCAGGTCATCCACATAACAGAAAGAACGTGTTTGTGAACCATCGCCAAAAACCGTCAGGTCTTCACCGCGAAGGGCCTGGCCGATGAATGCGGGCAGGGCACGACCATCATTGAGTCGCATCCTTGGTCCATAAGTATTAAAGATCCGCACAATCCTCGTTTCCACGCCATGGAAAGTGTGGTATGCCATGGTAATAGACTCCATGAAACGCTTGGCTTCATCGTATACACCACGCGGACCTACGGGATTCACGTTACCCCAGTATTCTTCTGTTTGCGGATGCACCAACGGATCACCATATACTTCAGATGTAGATGCTACCAGCATCCGCGCATTTTTCGCTTTGGCAAGGCCAAGGCAATTGTGTGTTCCCATCGATCCCACTTTGAGGGTCTGGATAGGTATTTTCAGGTAATCAATGGGACTGGCCGGTGAGGCAAAGTGCATGATATAATGCAGCTCTCCGGGAATATGAATATACTTGGAAACGTCGTGATGATAGAATTCAAAATCCGGATTCGGGAACAAATGTTCAATATTGCGAAGATCCCCGGTGATCAGGTTGTCCATCCCAATCACATAGTATCCTTCCTTAATAAAGCGGTCACAAAGATGTGACCCGAGGAAGCCGGCGGCACCGGTTACGAGAACTCTTTTCTTGCTCATGGTACTAGTTTGTAGGGTTGTTAGAGATTGGGCCTTCCGATGCTTTCATAATGGAAGCCAAGAGCTTTCACTGCAGCAACATCAAATAGGTTTCTGCCGTCAAAGATCGCCTGGTTCTTGAGCGACTGCACAATCTTGATAAAGTCAGGTGTACGGAACTCATTCCACTCCGTAGCGATGATTAGTGCATCTGCGCCATCAAGTGCTTCATACTGGCTGGGGGCGTAGTTGATCTTATCACCAACAACACCTTTCACATTGTTCATCGCTTCGGGATCAAAAGCAGTTACGGTTGCACCTGCCGCCAGAAGGTCTTCAATGATATACAGGGCCGGCGCTTCACGGATATCATCTGTATTGGGTTTGAACGCCAATCCCCACAAGGCAAAATGCTTGCCTTTGAGGTTGTTATTGAAATAGGTTTTGATCTTGGGGATCAGATGCTTCTTTTGTTTTTCATTTACATCCATCACCGCATTCAGGATCTGGAAGGTGTAATTCACTTCTGTTGAACTCTTCACCAAAGCCTGAACATCTTTGGGGAAACAGCTTCCGCCATAACCGATGCCAGGGAACAGGAAACGCTTACCGATGCGCTCATCGGAACCAATTCCTTTCCTTACCATATCCACATCTGCACCGAGACGCTCACAGAGTTGTGCGATCTCGTTCATGAAGGATATCTTTGTTGCCAGGAACGAGTTTGCCGCATACTTGGTCAGCTCCGCTGAACGCTCATCCATGAATATGACCGGATTGCCAGAACGCACGAATGGTGCATAGAGTTCATTCATTACCTTACGGGCGCGGTCTGAACTGGTACCGATCACTACACGATCAGGTTTCATGAAGTCATCAACAGCAACGCCTTCTCGCAGAAACTCAGGGTTGGAAACAACGTCAAATGCGCCTGTATAATTTTTGGCGATGGCAGCGTGGACTTTCTCTGCCGTTCCAACAGGAACGGTGCTTTTATCTACGATGACTTTATAATCTTTCAGGATCTTTCCAAGATGGTCAGATACGCCCAGGATATACTTGAGATCTGCTGAGCCGTCTTCACCCGGAGGTGTTGGGAGGGCCAGGAAAATAATCTCAGCACCCTGGATCCCTTCTTCGAGGTTGGTGGTAAAACTCAGTCGTCCTTCTTTAAGGTTACGGATGAACAGTTTTTCCAGGCCAGGCTCATAAATGGTGATCTCACCATTACTCAATTTTGTCACCTTGCGCTGATCAATGTCAACACAGGTTACAACGTTGCCTGTTTCTGCGAAACAAGTACCGGTCACCAATCCTACGTATCCGGTACCAACTACAGCAATTTTCATTTAACTAATTTTTTGTTCGTTTTCAATGAGGTTTACTTGCCTACAAACGCTAATACTTGCTTTATAATATGTTCAAGTTGCTCATTATCCAGTTCCGTATGCAATGGGAGGGAAATCACCCTTTCCGTCAGCCAATCGGTCACTGGCAAATCGGGATTTCCGGCCATCATACCCTGAAACATCTTCTGGCGGTGAGCCGGCACAGGATAATAGATCATGGACGGAATACCCTGTTCTGCCAGATACTGGTTCAGGCTGTTGCGATCAACCCCTTCCAGCTTCAGGGTGTACTGATGAAAAACGTGGGTACTATATGATGCTATGGCTGGCACCGTAATCTTCGGATGACCCGCAAATGCGTTACTATAGGCGTTTGCTGCAGCCTGCCTTGCCCGGATATACTCATCGAGCCTGGGGAGCTTGATATTCAGGACGGCCGCCTGAAGCGTGTCAAGCCTGGAATTACAGCCCACAATATCATGGTAATACCTCACGGATTGTCCGTGGTTGGCGATCTTTCGCATTTTGTCGGCCAGCACATCATCGTCGGTAAAAATAGCTCCCCCATCACCGTAACAACCAAGATTCTTAGAAGGGAAGAACGATGTGGCGCCGATATGACCGATCGATCCCGTTTTCTTCACCGTTCCGTCCGGGAAATGGTAATCCGCCCCAATGGCCTGGGCATTGTCTTCGATCACATAAAGGTTATGCTCGCGGGCAATCTCCATGATTTCAGCCATCGGCGCCGAATGACCGTAGAGATGCACGGGGACGATGGCCTTCGTTCTTGGCGTGATCAGCTTCCGGATGGAATCAGGAGTGATACAGAATGTTTCTGCGTCTACTTCGGCAAAAACAGGCGTGAGCTTGAGTAAAGCCACTACTTCCGTGGTGGCGATATAAGTAAAAGAAGGTGTGATCACCTCGTCACCCGGCTGCAGATCCAGCGCCATCATAGCGATCTGAAGGGCATCCGTACCGTTGGCACAGGGGATCACATGTTTCACATCCAGGTAGGATGAGAGGGCATCGGCAAAAGCCTGTACGGGCTTCCCGTTGATAAAGGCCGCACTGTCAAGAACTTGGTGAAGTGCAGCATCCACCTCGGTTTTGATGTGTTTATACTGCCTTTTCAAATCGACCATCTGGATGGGTTCCATCGGTAAAAATTTCGGGCACAAAGGTAATAAATTAAAAACTGGGCAAGGATATTAGATTTGTATCTTAAATCAAGACATCTTGTTCTATTCCCTGGGCATCTACCTGTATATTGGCATCCTTCACCTGGCTTCACTATGGAACCCTAAGGCAAGAGCCTGGGTTACAGGGCGAAAGACGTGGAAACCCCACCTGAAGGCCGTGCGCGAAAAAGCAGGAAACCGCCAGCTGGTCTGGGTTCACTGTGCCTCCCTGGGGGAATTTGAACAAGGCAGACCGGTCATAGAGGCATTGAACAACCTGAACCCCAGACCCTATATCCTCCTCACTTTCTTCTCTCCTTCCGGCTATGAAATCAGAAAGAATTATACTGGAGCAGATGCCGTCATGTACCTGCCGGCAGATACGCCGGGCAATGCAAAGCAATTCGTAGCTACTTTGCAGCCTTCTCTTGCCGTCTTTGTCAAGTATGAGTACTGGCTCAATCTCCTCGGTCAGCTGCATCTGCATCACACACCGGTTCTCATGGTTTCGTCTATTTTCCGGGACAACCAGATCTTTTTTAAATGGTACGGCAGCGCCTGGCGAACAGCCCTGACGCGGATCCGCCATTTCTTTGTGCAGGATGCCGGCAGCGCAGAGAAGCTTCAACGGTTAGGGATAACCGAAGAGACTGTGGCGGGGGATACGCGGTTTGACAGGGTGTTACAGACCGCGGCGGCATTTCAGGATATCCCGGAGATCCGCATGTTTTGCGGGGACGCACCAGTGCTGGTTGCCGGAAGCACCTGGCCGGAAGATGAACAGATCATCGCAAAATATCTTCAGCAAAGACCATCGGTGCGATGCATCATTGCGCCACATGAGATCCATACCTCACACCTGGAGCAGCTGGATCAGCAGATGTCCCAGGTTCAGCGCTTCACTTCTTGGAAGATCCAGCCAAATCAGGATACCCGGGTGCTGGTGATCGATAACATCGGCATGCTGTCTAAACTCTACCACTATGCCACAGTCACATACATCGGCGGGGGTTTTGGAAAGGGCATTCATAATACCCTTGAAGCCGCTGTCTACGGCAAGCCGTTATTGTTTGGGCCGAGGTATGAAAAATTCCGCGAAGCAAGGGACCTTATTTCAACGGGAGCCGCATATTCCGTGACGGATGGTAACGCTTTGACGGTGAAAATGGATGAATGGCTGAACAGCCCGGAGAGTCTGGCTTTTGCGGGGAAAGCTGCGTCAGATTATGTGGTATCCGAAGCCGGGGCCACGGAAAAAATAATGACCTATATTCAGGCAAATCGCCTTCTCACCAGCTGAACAAACTGTTGCACCACCAGATTGTCTTCCTTCCATCCGAGCTTAATCCGGAGTTCACGTTGCATCCAGAATTCGGCTTCGGGTAAGATAGAGAACTGATTGAGGGTTTTCACGGACCGCTCAAACATCGCCTCATCCCCGTTGAACAATTCATTGATATATAGATATCGGTCGTTGATACCAATGGCTTTACGCAAATCCTTGATAGGAACGTCGCCGAGTTTTTGCGCTACCTCTTTCCGGATCTCCATTAACTTCTCATTGAGATCCCGGGTTGCCTGTTCTTCCTGTTCCTGCAGGGAGGATACCACCACTACTTCGGGCGGCGCGGGCGGCGTTTCAACGGGTATAGGAATATGGGTAGCCAGTGTGGGGATCTCATCGATCTCAATTGGATCAAATTCGTTGGCGCCGCGCAATGGTGTAAATGCTTCCGGTTGATTGAGCTGCTCCTGCACGGGTGGACGCAGTTTCATACCCATCTCATTTTTGAGTTCGGCAGACTGCTTCATCATCTCCAATTCTTTCTCTACTTCCGCTTCATCCACCTGCAGCACCTGTACAATTTTCTCTTCATCGGTGGCTTTGGTTTCCGTAACGAAGGGCTTATGCTTGTGTGGCATCACCACAGATACCTTGCTGCGGTTGCTGAAGATGGGAGGCCACTGTTGTGATAGCGCCAGCTCCTGTTGGATCTGCTGCAGGGTTTGTCCCAATACATCCGGCAGTTCTTTTTTCCGGTACTGTTCCAGCAGTTTCAATATTAAAACCTCGGTTCGTTCCATAGACATTTGGTAACTTCGTTTTAGGTCGCAGTTCGCGAAGGTCGCCAAGGTCGCAGAGAACCCTGCAACCTTGCGAACCGCGCCATGCAACCTGACATTAAAGGTACAAACAGTTTAAGAATCCCAGTTTTATTAAATGTTTATTGAACCCCATCACGGTGATGCTGCAAAAGGATGGATCGAAGTCATTTGTGGCTCAATGTTTTCGGGCAAAACCGAAGAATTGATCCGCAGGTTGAAGCGCGCCAGGATCGCCAATCAAAAAGTTAAAATTTTCAAACCGGCTATAGATGTCCGTTATCATCCGGAGCATATTGTCAGTCATGATGAAAACATGATCCCCTCCACGCCGGTGTCATCTTCCGCTGAAATTCCTGCACTTGCAGCAGAGTTCAATGTGATCGGGATCGATGAGGCGCAGTTTTTTGATGATGGAGTGATTGAGGTGGCCAACCAACTGGCGCTGCGAGGCGCAAGGGTCATCATAGCGGGACTTGATATGGACTATACCGGCAAGCCATTCGGGCAGATCCCTAACCTCCTGGCTATTGCAGAATACATCACCAAACTCCACGCCATTTGCATGGTCTGCGGTAACATCGCCAACTACTCTTACCGGAAAAACAACCAGGACGATCAGGTGGTGCTGGGTGAGAAAAACATTTACGAACCGCGCTGCCGCCAGTGCTTTCAAAAAACCATCTGAATTGGGTGCCACACATCGGATATGGACCCTTTTCCGGAAAGACTGGATGCTGGAAATGCGGCAGCAGTATTCTTTCTATGGGGTGATCCTCTACGTGGCCTCTACCATTTTTGTACTTTTCCTGACCTTAGGCGATGGCGCAGACTCCGTCACCTGGAACGCCTTGTTTTGGGTGACCCAGCTATTTGTATGTATTAACGCCGTTGCCAAAAGTTTTCTACAGGAGAGCAGGGGCAGAATGCTGTATTTCTATAGCATCGTCAACCCTGCTGAATATGTGACGGCCAAACTTCTTTACAACCTGGTGTTGATGGCCATCATGAACCTTGTGAATCTTGTTTTGTTTACCGCATTTATGGGCAATCCTACCAGCAATACCTGGGCCTTCATAGGCATCAGCTTTCTGGGTGGGATGGGACTGAGCCTGATCTTTACCATGCTGGCGGCCATAGCGTCAAAGGCGCAACAGCAGGCCTCGCTGATGGCCATTTTGGGCTTTCCGCTGATCATCCCCCAGCTATTGCTGCTGGTAAGGCTATCCCGGTACGCTTTTGCCGAAGTTTTCCGGGAGGGCGTGGTTATGCAGGTGGTGCTTTTACTACTGGCCCTGGACCTGGCCATCGTTGTGCTGTCCGTCATTTTGTTCCCTTTTTTGTGGAAAGATTAAGGGTAAAACCTACCTTTGCCAAGCCTCTCCGGGCCGTCCTGTTTCCCAGTTTCGGCCTTCAATGATTGTACATGAGAAGATCCTGGTGGAAAATAGCTTGCGTCGTTTTATTGGTGTATACCATTGTTGGTGGTTTGCTTTTGCCTGTTCCTGCCCTGCGCCAATTGCAGGAAACCATTCGGAACCTTTACTTTCACGTGTGCATGTGGATGGCGATGATGACCGTCTTCACCGTATCTGTGGTGAACAGCATCAAATACCTCCGTCAGCTTGACCTGCGCCGGGATATCCAGGCCAGTGAATACGCCACCACCGGTGTGGTGCTCGGCCTCCTGGGCTACGCCACAGGGATCATCTGGGCCTCCTATACCTGGGCCGATCCCAATAACCCTGCCTATGCATCTTTTGGTTCAATTGTAAGAGAACCGAAACTGATCGGTACAGCGATGGCCCTGCTCATTTATTTCGCTTATTTCGTGCTCCGCAGCTCTATCACGGATATGGACAAAAAAGCCCGGGTGAGCGCGGTCTATAATATTTTTGCTTACGCGATGTTGTTCCCTTCCATCTGGATCATTCCAAGGCTCGTGCCCAGTTTGCATCCCGGTCAGGAAGGCAATCCGGCACTTAATGTCAATGATGTGGATGCGCGCATGCGATTGGTGTTTTATCCGGCCATTATAGGATGGACCCTGCTCGCGGTATGGATCACATCCCTTAACGTTAGGCTCGCTTTCATCAAAGAAAAAAACTGGCTGAATGCGCACTAAAATTGCTCGATTCCTGTTTGTTATGGTGCTGATCCTGATGGCCTTACCCGTGTGGGCGCAGGACGGTAAAGCGGAGATGGCCGATAGCATGCGAAGCGATGGGAAAATCTACGTCGTCATCGCTGTCATCCTCACCATCCTGGGCGGATTGATCTTTTATGTGTGGAGGCTGGACAGGAAGATAACGAAAATGGAAAAAGAGTCTAACTAGTACCCAGTATCCAATATCTATTGCTAATTACCAATTGCGAATTGTTAACTATTAATTGCCATACTTATGTCTGCAGAATACAGTTTTTTTGACGCCGTGTCCGCCAGCTTTGATAAAGCGGCCGGATACACCAAGTTCGACAAAGGAATCCTTGAACAGATCAAGCAGTGTAATTCCGTATTGCGGTTACACTTCCCCGTTAAGATCGGCGACAAGCTTGAAGTGATCAAGGCTTACCGTGTTCAACACTCTCATCACAAACTCCCTTGTAAGGGCGGTATCCGTTTCAGTGACATGGTTAACCTTGACGAGGTGATGGCGCTTGCTGCATTGATGACGTATAAGTGTGCCATTGTGAATGTACCGTTTGGTGGTGCCAAAGGAGGTATTGCGATCAACCCACGTAACTATGACGCATACACGCTGGAAAAAATTACCCGTCGTTATACCGCTGAACTGGATAAGAAAAGATTCATCGGTCCCGGCGAAGACGTCCCTGCTCCAGATTATGGAACAGGTGAACGCGAGATGTCGTGGATCCTGGATACTTACATGGCACTTCACCCCGGTGAAGTAGATGCCATGGCCTGTGTAACAGGTAAACCGATCACACAAGGTGGAGTAAGGGGAAGGCGCGAAGCTACAGGCTTAGGCGTATTCTATGGCGTTCGTGAAGTTTGTAACATGCCCGAGCAAATGAAAAAGCTGGGGCTTAGCACAGGTATTGAAGGCAAGCGTGTAGTGGTTCAGGGCCTCGGCAACGTGGGCTACCATTCCGCTAAATTCTTTCAGGAAGCGGGTGCCATCATCGTTGGACTGGCTGAATATGAAGGGTCCATCGGTAATCCGACTGGCCTGGATGTAGATGCAGTGGTTGCACATCGCAAAGGTTCTGGCTCGATCCTG
>JBEISY010000269.1:0-3737 GCA_040375175.1 Chitinophagaceae bacterium | reverse complement strand
TGAAAAGCAAGGATCTTGGTTTTCTTTACGCCCCTGTTCCACCAGCCGAATGGCGGGTTCGTGCGTGAAGCCAGCGAAGATGATGTGTTCGAGTTTTTTCGCTTGTTCATAGATGGCCTCAGCGATCTTAGGATGGGCATGGCCATGCAGGTTCACCCACCAGCTGCTGATGGCGTCCAGATATCTCTTCCCGTTATCGTCATACAACCAGGGCCCTTCGGCATGGGTGATAACGATGTTTTCCTGTTTATCCTTCTGGTGGGTGAAGGGATGCCAGATGAGGGAGCGGTCTATTTGGGCGAAATTCATAATAGTTGTGGAAGGTGGAAGTTGGAAGGTGGAAGTTAGTGCGAGACCCTAAATCCTAAACCCTTTATTCATCAGCTCTGCGATCCGCTCCGCGCGGTTCTCGGGATTTTTCAGTTTGTAAATATACTGAATGATGTCCCTTTGTTGGTCAGCTTGCAGTTTGGTAAATGATTTTTTTGCATCGGGGTCAAGGTCAAGGCAGGATTGCAATTCTTCAGGAATATAGATATCTTCTTCATCACGATAAAGAATCACCTTCACGGTATCACCCGCTTGCTTTTTGATTTTCTTTCTGATCTCAGCGCGGACGGGAAGGAATAATTCACCATTGCCCATTGGCATCAGGTGGTATTGCCGGATCTCAAAATCATCGATCAATCCCCGCACCTTGATCCACCCGAAATGCACATGGGGATCGGGCTTTACACCGGGTAGTCGTGTATATGTCCAACCTCCTTTTCATTGTAATTTTTACAGCAGAATTTTCTTGTTAACCAGTGGTTTCATATTTATACTTCTCCCTTTAACTTCTCCCCGGAAATAAAAAGAAGATTGAGCATCAGGTTTTGATATCCTGTTCTTTTGAGTGGCGAGTGCTTTAATGATTTTTTAAACTGCTCCTCCGTCAGCTCCTGCCAGTCTTTATCACTGAACTGCAAGATCTCCGGCAAGGGTTCCAATTCCGGATGCTGGTGCGGCGTGGAGAACCGATTCCATGGACAAACCTCCTGGCAGATATCGCAACCAAAAAATCGATCCTCAAATTTTCCCTTCACCTCATCCGGGATTAGCGCGTCTTTTAATTCAATGGTGAAATAGGAAATGCACTTGCTGCCGTCAATCACTTTTTCAGGAAGGATGGCATCGGTAGGGCAGGCATCGATACACTTTGTACAAGTGCCACAGAAATCAGCTGCAAAAGGGTCATCGTATAATAGTTCCAAATCAGTGATCAATGTGGCGATGAAAAAATAGGAACCGCTTTGCTTGCGTAGCAGGTTGCCATTCTTGCCTACCCAGCCGAGTCCTGTGCGCACCGCCCAGCTCCGTTCTAATACGGGTGCGGAATCCACAAAACCCCGGCCTTCCACGTCACCAATCTGATGGCGCATCTGCTGTAACAATAACTTCAGCTTTGCGCGGATCACTTCATGATAATCCGCGCCGTAAGCATAACGGGATACCTTAACCGAGGTATCCAAAGGCTGCTCTTCAGAAGGAAAATAATTGAACAATAAAGTGATCACCGATTTGGCACCGGGCACCAGTTTGGTAGGATCCACGCGCAGCTCAAAGTGATTGGCCATATAGCCCATGCTACCATGCATACCCTTGTTCAGCCAGCTTTCCAACCGCGCCGCATCATCATCCAACCGCTCCGCCCGGGCAATACCACAGTATGCAAACCCTAATTGAGCGGCTTGTGATTTGATCCATTGTGTATGTTGTTCTGCCCGCAATTTATTTTCCGGAAAGGATGGTCATCAGTTCACTGGTCAGCGCTTTTTTCTTATCGCCATCGGGATCCTTTAGCAAAATCAAAATCACCGTGTTATTCGCGAAGTCGATCAGCGCCTGTGTACCACCCAATCCCTGGCGGATCACCGTCGCATTGCCATCGCTGTCTTTATCCGTCACCCAGGTAGTAAGGCAGTAATCATCGTTCTTGTACATATCGGGTTTGGTCACAACCCGTGCATCGGTGAACTGTGGTTTGCGCAGTTCACGCACTGCGTCTTCACTCAGAATCTTTTTTCCATTCAATGTGCCTTTGTTCAAGAGCATCTGTGAAAAATTCAAAAAGTCTTGTCCGGATGTAAATGCTCCTGCATAGGGATCGACCTTGCCCTTGTCGTTGCTGAAGTTTGAGTGTCGCATCCCGAGCGGACGACATAATTTTGCCAGGATCAATCGATCAATCGATTTCTTGGTTGCCGCTTCCATGGCCTTGCCTGCCATGCCTAAACCCATGCGCGAGTATTCAAACATCTCACCGGGGTTTGAACGAATATCCCGCTTGGTGATATACACATCGTTTTCCTGGTTAAGGTTATCGAAGGAATTTTTAGAAAATACTTTGCCCACATTATCCTTGCCGGCATCCAGACCGTGCGTATGCGTTAATGCATGGCGGACCGTGATATACCCTTTCATGTATTGCTCATACTTGGGCGTAAACTTCGCCAGCGGGTCGTCGAGTTTCATCTTGCCCTCATCGTTCAACAACAAAGCGGTAGCCACCACAAACCACTGCGTGAGTTCTTCGGCTTTTGCCGTGGATTGGAGCGTGAAGTCCTTGCCAAGTTCTTTTTTGTAAACGGGCTGGCCGCCTTTTTGCACCACAACCACCAGCTCATTGCCCAGCGCTTTCTGGTTCTTGACGAGAAATTGGTCGGCCTGGCTGAAATCCTGGCCAAAACCGACCTGTAATAATAGCATGAAAAGCGCGGCCAGACTGCCTTTGAGGCAGATTTTGTGATGTTTGTCTGACATAATAGCCTGATCCTGTGTTTGGTAGATGTTTTGATACATAAGCTTGAAACTAAATACGAGAATATGAATTTAGGCAACTTTACCATAAAGGCTGCGGAACTGATCCAACAGGCCCAGCAATTAGCGTTTAATTCACAGAACCCGAACATTGAATCGGAGCACCTGTTGAAGGCGATGCTGGATCAGCAGGACTCACCCGTGGAGTATCTGCTGAAGAAGAATAATGTTACCATTAATCTCTTAGAGAGCAGGCTGGATGAAATGGTTGGGAAGCTTCCCAAGACCAGCAGTGAACCCGCGCAATCCATCAGCAGGGACCTCAACAGTGTCGTGCTTCGTGCAGGCTCCGTGCTGAAAAGTTTTGGCGATGAATTTGTGACGCCCGAGCATTTGTTGCTGGCCATGATCCAGGGGAACGATGGTGTGGCGAAACTGTTGAAGGAGGTGGGACTAACCGAAAAAGGATTGGTCAAGTCCATCAAGGATTTGCGCAAAGGGGAGACCGTGCAATCACAGACCCAGGAGACGCAGTTCAACACCTTGAATAAATATGCACGTAACCTCAATGAGATGGCCCGTCAGGGTAAGCTTGACCCCGTCATTGGAAGGGATGAAGAGATCCGCAGGACCTTGCATATTCTTACCAGAAGATCTAAAAACAATCCCATCCTCGTGGGTGAACCCGGCGTGGGTAAAACGGCGATTGCTGAGGGCCTTCGATGCGGATCATGAACGGCGACGTACCGGAAAATTTGAAGAGCAAGATCATCTATGCATTGGATATGGGGCAACTGATCGCGGGAGCTAAATACAAGGGGGAGTTTGAAGAGAGGCTGAAAGGTGTAGTGAAAGAAGTGGCGCAGAGTGAGGGGGAGATCATTTTATTTATCGATGAGATCCATACCTTAATTGGGGCGGGTGGTGGCGAGGGCGCG
>JBEISY010000126.1:0-5763 GCA_040375175.1 Chitinophagaceae bacterium | reverse complement strand
ATAACAATAAATGGTAAAAATACTTTGTCTTTCATCCAGTCAATTTAGCTATTAACCGGCAAATTTCAGAATGCACGTCACATTCACATGGGAAAGGAAAGAGCACAGTGGAGAACTCAAGCCGGTCTCAGGGGCGGGAAATGTATTCCATCTCAAAATTAGGAACTACTACCAAGGCCAGCTGGTCCGCACGACCAATGGCTGGCAATTCATTACAAAAAAGCTAGGCTACATCCCAGAACTGGCTGATCACTTTGGTGTGATTGTGGAAAAGTCTGCGGAAAACTAGCACTATGTCCAGTCGGTAGGCACACTAGCTTTTTAGGAACAAAATGAAGCTATATGAACTTTAAGTCTTACAACCAGGTAGACAAAATTCTTGACTATTATTAAAAAGGAGCAGATCGCACTGTCAATACAACAGATCGTAGTGAGTGCCAACTTGCTCTTATAGAAGTAGACTCCGATTTTCACAAATTCAGCACTACTGCTCTGGAGGATATTCAACGCGAGCTGAGCAATACAAGCCAGGGTTTCATCGTGGCTACTTACCAGACCGATGAGGACCTTCTAATGAGAATAGTCAACAACGGGGATAGGACTATCTTGATCAACAAGCCATGTATCAAATTCCTCGACAAAGGGCTGAGAAATTTAATCGCTTACAATTGTGTATTCAAGGAATCATTTCCCTTCTCGATCTTTCCAGGATTCCGAGTGGATATGAAATTTGAACTGGATCCAGCTACTGAGGAAAACCTGCGCAACATAGCATCAACAAGGCCTGCTGGCTTGGTTAAGCTGGTAGCATTTGTGACCACTATTGACGGGATGATTTTCTCCTCCAGACAATTCTAGTTTTCAAATCAAGAAAGGTAGCCTTTATGACTAAAAAGGAACTTAAAGACGAGCATGAAAGAAAGCTTCATCTGGCTGTTGGCAGCTTTGTCGTGAACTTTGAATATCTGGCTTTGAAACTGCGACTCTATCTACTTGGGATGTTTCCCGACCGTGAAAAGCATGGATATCTTGGTAGAATGTTTGTTCAGGATCTTAGCTTTGATCAGATGGTTCAGAAGATCCGTCAAATTTCAGGGTACCACCTTGCTGACAAGACTGACTACAAAGATTTACTGGACGTAGAGCTCCTCATCCTGGACGCTTGCTCTGCAATTAACACAAAGAGAAATCATATCGTCCATGGAGCCTGGATGGTGAACTACAGAACACTGTTTGGCGAACCTGAACCGGAAACTCCTCAGACCGCGGTTATGAGAAAGTCAAATGATCTACGTGGAGACTTCTCCTTTTGGGTTTATTCAATTGATGACATTAACAAGTTGACAGATCTAAGCAAGAGGCTTGCAAAACACTTTGATCATGTTTTCTTGCCCGATCAGCCTAGAAAACAGTTCTACGTTGATGATGACGATTTAAAAGCAATAAAAGCAGATATTCTACTCATCAATGGGAAGCCCCAAACCCCTTAACTGCTACACAAAAGCTACAACTTTGGCATATTACCGATATAAATCAATGGTGTTATGGCTTTAGTGTTACCCACATTGGAGATAAATGGACTTGAACTTTTTATCTTTCAAACTCAAATACTCCTTGATAAACTCGCCTTTCCTAATACAGGTCTTTTCCATACTTTACACAAAAACCATTAATGAAACTGCTGAAACTGACCATTCTTTTGGCCATCCTGATGGCTTCCTGTAAAAACAGGATTCGGTGAAACCGGCCGAAATCAGCAGCTTCGCCCCCGCAAAAGGAGCCGCGGGAAATCTTGTGAACATCATCGGAAAAAACTTCGGGGAAGACTCGCTACTGGCTACCGTAAGCTTCAATGGAAAACAAGCACCCAGGATCATCTCTTACGCAGATACACTGATCACTGCTGAAGTGCCCTCGGGTAGTACAACGGGAAAGATCAGTTTTTCACCTGCCTCTTTTGTAATCGGCAACAAGGGCTATGTTGCAGGTGGCGGCGAAGAATGCTGGGCCTATGATCCTGCTACAGATAACTGGACGAAACAGGCATTTATCAGGAATATCATCGCAGGAAGAGCATTCGCAATCAACAATAAAGGGTATTTCCTCACTGGTGCTGGCGGTGGCGGAAGTACCAATTCAAATTACCTGAACAAAGAAGTGTGGGAATTCACGCCAGGAAATTGATTTGCCGATTAACAAGGCAACAAACAAAATATCAACAGATCAGCAAGCGGAAACCCTAATCACCGGACCCTTGCATTCTAGCCGTGACCAGCAACTGCCCCGTATGCCGCATGGTATGTTCAGCTGCATGAAAAAGTAATCCCAAAACATTAGAGGGAATTTGTTTTCTGCCGATGCCCCGAGGCAACAACAACGCATCGGCATTTGTATCTTTTAATTGCGCTAAAGCGATGTCAACCTGTGTATTGAATGCAGCAACCAATGTAGCCACCGTTTGTGTAGAAGGTACTCCTTCAGACCGGAGTTGCGTTAACTGCCCTTCATCAAGTTGCTCATTGCGGGCATAGGTGAACAGCCGATCCAACACGCCGCGGAGATGTTGCAAGTGAAAGTCCACAGACGCCATGCCTTGCGGCTTTATCCAAAGCTTCTCTTCAGGAAAATGAACGAGTAATATATTTACTTCTTCCCTTGCCTGCAGCAACGCATGCGCCACGGGCTGTAACATTGGTGTAATGCCTTCCACCGGACCGCGCATCCAAACTTCCATTTTCCTATCTGACATTTTTAAAAGTTAATGCATTTACTTACGCCAAGATATTTAGCCCCTTAACCAATAATGCAACCCCAAACACAAAAAACAACACGGCCATCACGCCCTTCTTGTGTTTCATCAACCACTGCCGCCATTGTTCAACAGTTTGCTTTGCTTTTTCACCGCCGGACATAAATAACAAGACAGGAATTGCAACACCCAGACTGGCCATGCCAGTAAATAAAGTGAGTGAAAAAATATTGCCCAGCGCCGTCAAATGTCCACCTGCAATGGCGAGGCATCCGGCAACCGTGAGTGCAAGATTTTTCGGATTAGTTACATCGGCAAATAAAAAACCCAACAGAATTGCCTTCCAGGGTGTGATAGAATCCACCACCTTCATCAACAATGGCTTTTTGTTTTCATCATCTGGTTTATTGCGCTTCACCCAATTCCAGGTAGCAACCAAGATCAAAAGGAATCCAAAAGCGATGCGTAAGGTTGATGCTATACGGGATGGAGGCGAAGCATCATTGCCCTGGTTGATCATGCGATCCAACATGAACACTACCAATGCCGGTAGACCGATGCCCAGAAACCATCCCAACAAAAATCCGGCACCATTGCTCTTCGGCCTTGGCGTGAACAACATCAGGATCACGGTGATGATGGGCACCGGACTGATGGCAATGCCTACGGCAAAAGGAAGCATATGCAAAACAACATCACGCATGGGGCTGCAAGATAGGAAACACTAATATTTGTTTGAAATGCGAATGTTCAGACAACTACCGCTTTTTCTTTACTTTAGATCTATAAACTGATCAGACATGAAATTATACTTCTATAGCAGTATCCTGTTGCTGGCCTTTTTATCTGCGGCTTGCAAAGGCAACGCAGACAAAGCAAAAGAAGGAGAAAAAACCACCACTGCAGATGGCACACTCACCGCAGATGAGGCACGTGCCATCGCGAAAGATGCATATATCTATGGTTACCCCCTGGTTGACGACTACCGCATACAGCATGCGTATTTTGTGCAGAAAGATAACACGGAATACAAGGGCGCTTACAATGTGTTGCACAGTAACGCAAGAGTGTACACCCCCGCCGATAAAGCCGTACAAACCCCCAACTCAGATACGCCTTACGGAATGATGGGCCTCGACCTTCGTACTGAGCCCTTCGTACTCACGATCCCCAAAATTGAAAAAGGCCGCTATTACAGCGTTCAGCTGGTAGACGCTTACACCCATAACTTTAATTATCTCGGAAGCAGAGCCACAGGAAACGATGGGGGCAATTACCTCATCACCGGCCCCAACTGGAAGGGCGAAAGACCCAAAGGCATCACCGCCATTATTCCTTGCGAAACGGATCTGGCCCTTGCGATCTATCGCACCCAGTTGTTTAACCCCAAGGACCTTCCCAACGTAGTGAAGATCCAGCAAGGTTATAAAGTACAGCCTTTATCAGCCTTCCTTGGTCAACCTGCTCCTGCGCCTGCTCCTGCCATCAACTATATCACCCCTGTCAACGCGCAACAACTGAAAAACTCACTGGAGTTCTTTAATGTGCTGAACTTCAAACTGCAGTTTTGTCCAACCCACTCCAGCGAAGTTGAGCTCAGGGAACGTTTTAAGAAAATTGGAATAGAAGCAGGAAAATCCTTTGACTCCACAAAGTTCACCTCTGAGATTCGCGAAGCCATCATCCAGGGTCGCAATGACGCATGGGCCGAGTTTGCCGGTCTGAAAGCCAAAGTGGATAAAAAAGAGATTTCTTCCGGTGACCTTTTCGGTACCAGGGACTTCCTGAAGAACAACTATCTCAACCGGATGGGCGGGGCCATCATCGGCATTTATGGCAATTCCAAAAATGAGGCGATGTATCCTATTTATTCCGTTGACGATCAAGGCCAGCCATTGTCTGGTGCTAACAAATATGTTGTGGACTTCCCCGCTGGCAGCTTGCCGCCGGTTAATGCTTTTTGGTCGCTTACAATGTATGAAATGCCAGCAAGCCTGCTGGTGGAGAACCCCATCAACCGCTACCTGATCAATTCACCGATGTTGCCAAACCTGAAAAAGAATAAGGATGGTTCTGTTACCCTTTACATCAGTCACCAGTCACCGGGCAAAGACAAGGAATCCAACTGGCTCCCGGCACCTGCAGGGCCTTTCATCAATGTGATGCGACTATACTGGCCTAAGGATGAAGCAATTGAGCAGAAATGGACCGCTCCACCCATGAAAAAAGTTGGCTAGCGGTTAAACCCGGACCTTCGATGGGCGTCAAACCTCAAACGTTTACCCATGAAGAAGTTTATATTATTTATCATCTGCGCCGGTTTCTTTATGACCGCCAGTGCGCAAGCCAGGGTTAGTGTGGGCGTAAGTTTTGGCAGCCCCGTGTTTGGTATGAGACCCATGTATTATGCCCCACCAGTAGTGGTTGCCCCCAGACGTGTGGTTTACGCCCGCCCTTACCATCCCCGCCGTGTGGTAGTGGTGCCAGCGCCAAGAGGAAGGGCACAGTGCTACGGCAGAAGATATTAGAAAAACACCTGCCTGATCTATACGGGGCCCGCCGAAAGCGGGCCTCTTTTTTTTGTGCCGATGAAGCTTCGTACCTATGCGCAAACAATTGCCATGAGCCAGCAGGCCTTTACATTTTCAGGAGAAGCCGCGAAAAATTATGACCAATACCTGGGTCCCTTCCTATTTGAACCTTCCGCCCTCATGTTGTCAGCACTTGTGCCTGAACATTTCAAGGGCAAGGTGCTGGAACTGGCGGCGGGGACAGGAAGGCTCACCCAACATTTGGTGCGTCGTTTGGCGAACCCCGAACAGCTTTTTGTGACCGATCTCAACCCTGACATGCTGGCCATCGCAAAAGAAAAACTGGACCATGGCGGTTTGCAGTTCCAGGCAGAAGACATGCAACAACTCAGTTTCGCGAACCAATCTTTTGATCTCATTATTTGCCAATATGGTGTGATGTTCCCACCAGACAAGGCCCAGGTCTTCCGCGAAATGCACCGT
>JBEISY010000418.1:0-2342 GCA_040375175.1 Chitinophagaceae bacterium | reverse complement strand
GGTCGCAGGTCGCAGGTCGCAGGTCGCACAGGTCGCGGATCGTGCGAACTATGCGACCTGCGACCTGCGAACTAAAAATATGGTGATAGATATTATCTTTCTTGTTATTCTCGCTTTGGCGGCATTCAAGGGATTCCGGCAGGGACTTGTTCTTGCTGCGTTTTCATTTGCCGCATTTTTTATTGGGCTTGCGGCGGCAATCAAACTTTCTGCTGTGGTGGCCGTCTGGCTGGAAGAGAGTTTTCAGAAACCTTCTGCCTGGTGGCCTTTCCTGGCCTTCGCCCTGGTATTGCTCATCGTGAGTGGTTTGGTAAGGGCAGCTGCGGCGGTGGTGTCTAAAACCATGGACCTGGTGATGCTAGGATGGATCAATAAGCTTGGCGGATTTTTGTTGTATGCCATACTGTACACCCTGATCTTTAGTGTGGCCTTGTTTTATTATGACCAGGTGGCGCATATTGCTGAAGACACCAAAGTGCGTTCATTCATTTACAGTTACGTTGAGCCCTGGGGTGAGTGGACAATGAACGCATTAGGCAAATGGATTCCGCAGTTGAAAGATGTATTTCATGATATGGAGCGGTTTTTTGAAAAGGTAGGGACAGACTTAACCAATTAATCACCAGAAACCTATATTTTAGCATTCGAGGGAACTTATTTTGAGTTACGAAATCAAACAGGACGGGAAGTTTAAATATATCGATGCCGGTCAGGGTGAACCCCTGATATTACTGCATGGTCTGTTTGGGGCCTTGAGTAATTTCGAGCACCTTATCGATTATTTCGTACCCCATAACAGGGTATTGGTACCGATGTTGCCTTTATTTGACCTGGATATTCTTCATACCTCCGTTGGCGGACTGCAGAAGTTTGTCCTTAAATTCATCGAACATAAAGATCTCCATAACATCAACCTACTGGGTAACTCTCTTGGAGGTCATGTGGCGTTGGTGCATGTGCTGAAACATCCTGAACGCATCAAATCCCTGATCCTGACCGGAAGTTCCGGACTGTTTGAGAACGGGATGGGAGATACCTATCCCAAGCGTGGGGATTATGAATTCATCAAAAAGAAAACGGAAGTTACATTTTACGATCCCAAGGTAGCCTCCAAGGAACTGGTTGACGAAGTATATGATATTGTGAACAACAGGATCAAGGCCATCAAGATCATCGCGCTGGCAAAAAGCGCCATCCGCAATAACCTTGGCGAAGAATTAAACCAGATCAAGGTCCCCACTTTGCTCATCTGGGGAAACAATGATATCATCACACCGCCATTCGTGGCCAGAGAGTTCAATAAACTCATACCCAACAGCGAACTGCATTTCATAGACCAGTGTGGCCACGCCCCCATGATGGAGGTGCCAGATGCATTCAATCGCATTCTGCTTTCATTTTTGCAGAAGCACAGCGAACCTGCTGCAAGTGTGTCTGTTAAGTAAATGGTACAATTTTTCAGGATGCAGCACTTAGGTGCTAATAAACGTCTATAACCAAACGTTATCCATTATATGTTCTGTGATCAGATCATGACATATGATATTCAGCCCGTTAGCGTGCACGACAAAGTATCTGTTGCTTTGGCCGCTATGGAAGCCTTGCACCTGCGGCAGCTGCCCGTGGTGGAGGGAGACAAGTACCTGGGTATGGTTGAGGAGGATGATCTGATAGATGAGAACCCTGACACCACACTTCTGGAGCTTGCAGACACCTTCATTGGCACCGCGGT
This sequence comes from Chitinophagaceae bacterium, assembly GCA_040375175.1. Taxonomy (GTDB): domain Bacteria; phylum Bacteroidota; class Bacteroidia; order Chitinophagales; family Chitinophagaceae; genus Pollutibacter. The sequence goes on along the minus strand of JBEISY010000418.1, from coordinate 610 downwards.
AAGAGGGAATGATTATTTCCTGGTGGCCGTGAAAGCCTGTTACCTCTATGAGCTGGACATCGTTCCCGTTAGCAATGAACGGCAGGAGTTTGAAGGGGTCATTCCCAAAGACGCTATCTTCAGGCAGCTGGCTAAGATAACCGGATCAGACGAATACGGGTCTTTGGTGGTGCTGGAAATGGAACGCAAAGACTATGCTCCCGGCCTCTTCAATAGGCTGGTAGAATCCAATGACGCCCTGATCACCCAGATGAATTCCTGGGCCGATCCTTCCAATAGCCTGATGACCGTGGTGATTAGGATCAACAAAGAAGAGATTTCTGACGTGGTGGCCTCCTTCCAACGCCACGGATTCACCATAAGATACTATTTAGGTGAAGAACTTTTCCGTAACGAGCTGCAAAGCAACCTGGATCACCTGATGAATTATTTAAACATGTAAAATAACGTTGGCCTTAGGTCCTTAACGCTATTTTTGCAGGTAGACCATGTTGACCCCGGGAAAAAATATTGTTCTGATGCTGACCATGTGCATGGCCTGCCTTTTGGTTGCAGCGCAGGATAAGCCCAATGAAGACGCAGAGGATTCATCACAAGTCAACCACAAAGT
>JBEISY010000379.1:0-2743 GCA_040375175.1 Chitinophagaceae bacterium | reverse complement strand
TTTTATTTTTACTTCTTCGTTTTTACTTCGCAAACTGCTTCCTGATCACATTCAAAGCACCACCAGCCCTGAACCACTCAATTTGTTGTTCATTGTAGGTGTGGTTAGCTAAAATGGAGTCCTGGCTGCCATCCTTGTGATTTAACACGATGGTCAATGGTTTGCCAGGTGCAAAGTCTGTAAGACCCGTGATGTCAATGCTGTCATCTTCCTGGATCTTATCATAGTCTGCTTTATCGGCAAAGGTCAGTGCCAGCATACCCTGTTTTTTCAGGTTGGTTTCATGTATCCTCGCAAAACTTCTCACCAGAATGGCCCTTACACCCAAATGGCGCGGTTCCATCGCCGCGTGTTCACGGCTTGATCCTTCTCCATAGTTTTCATCACCTACCACAACAGAACCGATGCCTGCTGCTTTGTAAGCACGTTGTGTTGCAGGAACCGCACCGTATTCTCCGGTGAGCTGGTTCTTCACGGTATCGGTCTTTTCATTAAAGAAGTTCACCGCACCGATCAGCATGTTGTTGGAGATGTTATCCAGATGACCGCGGAACTTCAGCCATGGACCAGCCATGGAGATATGGTCCGTGGTACACTTGCCTTTGGCCTTGATGAGGAGTTTCAATCCTTTCAGATCCGTACCTTCCCAGGCAGCAAATGGAGCCAGTAGCTGAAGCCTGTTGGATTCTGCACTTACTTTCACCTCAACACCGGAACCGTCTTTCGCGGGTTCCTGGTAGCCGGCATCTTCCACTGCAAATCCCTTGGGTGGCATTTCGTATCCGGTAGGTTCAGCCAGTTTGATGGCTTCACCGTTGCTGTTGGTAATGGTATCTGTAATGGGATTGAAAGCGATGGTTCCCGCTATGGCCATGGCTGTTACCACTTCAGGAGATGCCACAAATGCATGCGTGTTAGCGAAGCCATCATTACGTTTGGCGAAGTTCCTATTGAAAGATGTGATGATGGTATTCTTGCGATTGGGGTCATCAATATGACGGGCCCACTGACCGATGCAGGGACCGCAGGCATTGGCCAAAACCACGCCACCCACATTCTCGAACTCACGAATAAATCCATCACGTTCAATGGTATAACGCACTAATTCTGAGCCAGGTGTGATGGTGAATTCAGAATTTGCTTTAAGCCCTTTACTCACGGCATCCTTCACAATAGAAGCACTCCGGGAGATGTCTTCGTAAGAAGAGTTGGTGCAGGAACCGATGAGCGCTACTTCCAGCTTAGCGGGCCAGCCATTGGCTGCAACGGCTTCCTTTATTTTAGAGATCGGTGTAGCCAGATCCGGTGTGAAGGGACCATTTACATATGGTTCCAGTTCGCTCAGGTTCAGTTCAAGAACCTGGTCGTAATATTTTGCTGGGTTGGCATATACGTCGGCATCCGGACGAAGATCATCAATCACCTGATCTGCGAGGGCAGCTACTTCAGCACGGCCGGTACCTTTCAGGTAATCCGCCATTTTGCTATCGTACCCAAAAATCGAACAGGTGGCCCCGATCTCTGCACCCATATTGCAAATGGTGGCCTTGCCGGTGGCGCTGAGGCTATCGGCACCTTCTCCGAAGTATTCTACAATAGCGCCGGTTCCACCTTTGACGGTGAGCTGACCTGCAACCCAGAGAATGATATCTTTTGCGGAGGTCCAACCGTTCATTTTACCGGTCAGTTTTACGCCAATGAGTTTAGGCATTTTCAGTTCCCAGGGGAGACCCGCCCTGACGTCCACCGCATCGGCACCACCTACTCCGATGGCTACCATACCCAGACCGCCGGCATTGGGCGTATGGGAGTCTGTTCCGATCATCATCCCGCCGGGGAAGGCGTAATTTTCGAGCACCACCTGGTGAATGATCCCAGCTCCTGGTTTCCAGAAACCGATCCCATATTTATTGGAGATCGATGCGAGGAAGTCATACACTTCTTTGTTGCTATCGATGGCATTCTTCAAGTCTGCAACAGCCCCAACCTTGGCCTGGATCAGGTGATCACAATGCACAGTGGAGGGAACCGCTACCTGATCCCGTCCACAGGTCATGAACTGGAGCAGGGCCATCTGTGCCGTGGCGTCCTGCATGGCCACCCTGTCCGGGGCGAAATCCACATAATCCTTACCGCGGGTATAAGCGGTGGTCAGGGGATTGTAAAGATGTGCGTAAAGGATTTTCTCAGCCAGGGTAAGAGGACGTCCTGCCAGTTTACGGGCAGCGTCCACTTTGCCGGGTAATTCTGCGTACGTTTTTTTGATCAGGTCGAGATCGAATACCATAGGATGATAATTATTCGTTTAATATTGAGCTATTTGCTATTGGCTACTAGCTATTGGCGGCTTCCAAAAAATAGCTAATAGCCACTAGCCATTAGCTTTTTCAGGGAAGACGAAGTTAACAAAATAAAGAGCTGTTGCCAACTGAGAATTTATGTAAATTTGATCTATGAACAGGTTCAGGCAATTTGTAGAAGGTCATGTTTTCGGGGTTTGCTCTTGGATGGGTGCGAAAATGGGCGTGCCCAGTACCACCATCCGGAAATACTTTATTTACATCTCTTGCCTCACGATGGGATCTCCTGTGGTGATTTACCTTTTTATGGCATTCTGGATCAATATCCGCGAGTACATCTGGAAGGCTAAGCGTAACCCCCTGCGCTACCTGTAGATAAAATTATACATGTCTTTTTTTATACCTATTTTGGAGGTATGATCTGGTTTTCATTTGATCATACG
>JBEISY010000272.1:0-3696 GCA_040375175.1 Chitinophagaceae bacterium | reverse complement strand
TCAATAGGGGAATTGCTTTTCCGGGCATTTAGTCCGAGGGAACGCGCCTTTGCGCTGACAATACCTGCAGTAACGGTAGTTTCAAGGTTTAGAGGGTATCCAACCGCCAACACCCACTGACCAACTTTCACCTGGTCTGAATTACCGTAAACAATATACGGCAGGCCTTTCTCCTCGATCTTTAACATGGCCAGGTCACTGCTAGGATCCGCGCCGATCAGTTTGGCGGTGTAAGACTTTTTATTGCTCAGCGTAACCTTGATTTCTGATGCCTCGTCAATCACGTGATTATTGGTGACGATGTATCCGTCTTCACTGATGATGACGCCAGAACCACTTGCACGCTGAGGCATGGAACGCATATTAGGACCGCCAAAGAAATCTTCAAAATCATCCCCAAACAAGTCGGAGAATGGACTTTTCCGAAGGTTCGTAGCGGCGTTGGCCTTGATCACGGTAGTAATATGTACCACGGCCGGTACGGAAGACTGTGAAGCCTGGCTAAAATCCGTTGGCGGCTCTCCAAAAGTCTTGTTACTGTCAAAAAGTCCTGCATAGTTAACAGGCATTTTCCCCAGTTCAGCGGAGGCCGTATTAGACTTAGCGGCAAAGTAATTGTAAGCGAACAAGGTGCCAAGCGTTGTGCCGGCACTCAATAACACTACGGTAAGAATCTGCTTGATTTTCATCTTGTCTTCTATTATGAATAGGTTATAAGGTAATCTTTATGGACTAATGTTAAAGGTAGGGTCAAATTATATGCCCACGCCTTACAAAAGAAACAAACCTGACTGAATTTCAGTTTACCACAGGAACCATTTAACAAAAAATATAGTAAGAACTTCGTAGATAGTTCGCAGTTCGCAGTTCGCAGTTCGCAGGTCGCAAGTTCGCAGGAGGTGTTGCGAACTTGCGACCTGTGACCTGCGAACTGACTTTACAGTTGTACGAGAAACTCCAAAGTATCCACCCCATCGGCATAATCAAAAAAGCCTGGGCATTGGGCTTTCCCGAAAGGGGTAAAGCCGTGGCCCATGATTACCTGCAGGGTATCCGGGTTGAGGCTGGAAATGAGTTCATCCAGATCCTTATAGTATGCATAGTTCAGGTTGCTGATGCCGGAAAATGCAGACCTGTTTGGGCTAAGTACGATAGACCCATTGGTCATATAGGCCTCCCTGTTCATCATATTAATGGTTAGTACATAGTCATAATTGTGTTTGTATTTGTGATGGTCCATCAGGTAGTCGTATTTCTTCAGTGACTCCAGCAAAGGTTGAAAATCAAAGTTATCGGGTACCCATACCTGTGTTACATTCCTGCAACCGAGCCCAAAATACAATTGGATATCATCGGCCAGGAGGTCAAGTTCCGCCATGGTTTCTTTACCGTCCAGGATAGCGATGGAGGTCCGGTTTTTCCGGATGATATGCGGATACTTTCCGAAGTACTGTTCAAAATATCTGGCAGAGTGATTGGAGCCGGTAGCGATGTATGCGTCACAACCTTTGAGTTGTTCACTGAACCGGATCATGGTGGCCACCGCAGGTTCCTCAGTGGTCATAAAATCAACGATGTAGCGGATCAGGACCTCGTCTTTGGAAGCGGGTTTGGTCACCTGGTTGTGGCCAGACAAAAAGATACAGAGCAAATCGTGAAACCCTACCAGCGGGATGTTTCCGGCCATGACGAGGCCAATGGTTTTAGGAGCGGCTTGTAGGCCAGGAAGCCCGTATTTATTTACAACTTCCTGCAATACAGACGCGTCCAGCATAAAGCGGCAAAGTTGACTCACCTGAAGGTCAATGAATTCGGGTAGGAACCAGCTGTTCTGGTAAGCTGCCCTTTCCTTTGCATCGAGCCAGGCCTCGTGGTCAGACAATAAATGGTTTCTGAGACGAGAGAGTAAATTCAATCGAACTTGTAAATTCATCGATATAATTTATTAGAATCACTACCTTTAGAGGGCAAATGTAAACCTTGTTGACCCGTTAAAAAATCCATTAAACGTATGGCTATTAAAATCACTGAAGAATGTATCAATTGTGGAGCTTGTGAACCCGAATGTCCCAATAATGCAATTTATGAAGGTGGCGTTGAATGGGCCATCGCAGATGGCACAACCGTTAAGGGAAGTTTTACCCTTCTCGATGGTTCTTTCCTTGATGCTGATACAAAGAATGCGCCGATCAGCGTAGATACATATTACATCGTCCCTAATAAATGTACGGAATGCCAGGGCTTCCATGAAGAGCCTCAGTGCGCTGCTGTTTGCCCGGTTGACTGCTGTGTACCGGATGACCTGTACAAAGAAACGGTTGACGAACTGATGGCCAAAAAAGAGAAGCTGCACATTTGAGGTGTAGCTTTACTGCCAGGGCAGAACATTATGCATAAATCGCACTACATCCTTATACTGCTGCTGGCCTTGGTCTCATGCCGGTATTTCAACAAGAAGGAGGAAACCAACCCCAACCTGTTGATGCAGGAACTTCAGCGTACAGATCAGGCGTTTTCTGACTTCAGTAAAACGCATGGCATGCGTAAAGCCTTTATGGAGTTTATTGATGACGAGGGGGTCATGATGCGGGATAATTCCGTTCCCCTTCGTGGAGCGCCTGCCATTGAATATATTACCAATATAAACGATTCTGCTGTAGTGTTATCCTGGGAACCCATAGGTGGTGATGTGGCAGCCTCGGGAGAGTTGGGGTATACTTATGGCGTTTATGAGTTAAAAGACAGTGTGAATGTCCAGAAAGGTTCTTATGTGACCATCTGGAAGAAGGTTAATGGCAAATGGAAGTTTGTGCTTGACTCAGGCAATCAAGGCTTAGAATAGTGTGAAAAAGTGACTGTGTGAAAGTGTGGAACGGAAGTTTAATTTAGATTCAAATATTCATGCAAAAAAAACCGATCATCGCATTTGTGACCGGAGGTTATTCCGGTGAGGCAGTCATCTCCTATAAGTCTGCCATTACCATCCAGAATAATATTGATACAGACCGTTATGATGTATATAGGATAGACATCACACCGGAGCGTTGGTTTCACCCGGGAGCCGATGACCACGCATATCCGGTTGACCGGAATGATTTCTCATTGACTATTGATGGACGAAAGATCAAGTTTGATGCGGTATTGATCGGCATTCATGGTACGCCAGGTGAAGACGGAAAATTGCAGGGTTACTTTGATATGGTTGGATTGCCATACACCTCCTGCGATGCGGCTACATCAGCATTGACATTTAACAAACGATATACAGTTGCAGTGGCTGCCTTTGATGGCATTCATGTGGCGAAGTCGCTGCACCTCTTCAGGCACGCGCCACTCAGCGCACAAGATGTATTGGCGCAAGTAAAGTTGCCCGTATTTGTAAAGCCCAACAACGGAGGATCAAGCATCGGCATGAGTAAGGTAAACCGTGCGGAAGACCTGGAACCTGCGCTGGAGAAGGCATTTAATGTAGATGACCAATTGCTGATAGAGGAGTTCATCAGCGGAAGGGAGTTCACGATTGGTGTGTTCCGGAGTAATGGCAAGATCATCACATTACCATTTACGGAGATCCTCGCAGAGAATGAATTCTTTGATTACGAAGCTAAATATGAAGGGAAATCGAAGGAGATCACACCCGCACCCTGTGATGAGGATACCGCAGAGAAAGTAAGGTCCACTGCAAGGAGGGTATAT
>JBEISY010000210.1:0-4312 GCA_040375175.1 Chitinophagaceae bacterium | reverse complement strand
CGGAGCCTTTGCGGCAATGATATCCGTGACCCATCGGCTATATTTACTGTACTCACCTCTGCTGCCGGGTAACACAATGGCTTGCGGACATAGCTGTAAGGCCTTGGCCATGGGGATGGCGGACCGCACCCCAAACTTCCGCGCTTCGTAACTACAGGTAGTTACCACGCCTCTTTCCCTGCTCCCCCCACCGATCAATGGCTTTCCCTTCAGTGAAGGATCGTTGAGGATCTCCACGGAAACGAAGAAGGCGTCAAGGTCAAAATGAGCTATCATTCTAGCAATTAGCAATTGGCAATTAACAATTTGCAATTGGCAATGGACTTTGGATGTTTAGCTATTGGCACGAGTCACCAACACCCAGTGCCAATTGTCAATTGCCAATTGTCAATTACCAATTGCTATATTTGTGCGTCTATCAATCCATCGGGCAGGTCAAGATAAAGTTTCTTCCCCCTCTTATCAACCCTCACAAGGCTATTCTCATTAATAGGGATAAGTATCTCATCATTCCCTTCAAAACTAATCCGGCACATCACCTGGTGCGGCTGCTCAATCACTTCAAGCACCTCTCCCAAACTCTTCTTACCGTCAAAAATCATATAACCCAATAACGATATCGGTGCCGATGTATCCGCATGTTTGGCAAACTCGTCTTCGGTTAGCCATACCTGTTTGTTCATCAGCGTGGCCGCCTTCTCCTTAGTTTGCACCCCATCGATCTCCAAAAGGATCTCGGTTTCCGATTTCGCTTTGATGTCTGTAGGGAAATATGGGAGAAATGAACCGGGCAGCTCTTCTATGAATAGTGTCTTCAATCCTTTGAGTACGGATTTCTTACCCAAATGGTGTTTGAGGATAAGGGTTCCCTTAACGCCGTGCGTGGCCACCAACTTGCCGATACTGATATAATTGGTCATGGATGTTGTAATGCGGATATAAAAATAAAAAACCCGGGGCAACCCGGGTTCCTTAATTCTATGTAAGATGAATCTTATTCAGGCCTACGTTCAGGGCGACGGGGAGCACCGCCACCGCGGCGGTTGTTCCTGCGATCCCTTGCTGCCTCTTCCTGGCGCTTACGGATCTTAGTCTCATGCTCTTCGTGCCATACAGAGAATTTCTGCATTGCTGTTGCTTCGTCAAACAATCCAAGGCCAACGCCTCTCAGCAGGTGCTTCAGGTACAACACACCTTTGTAAGAAAGGATCCTTCTTACCGTGTCTGTGGGTTGTGCGCCCTTGTGCAGCCATTCTAGTGATTTCTGGCGATCGATCTGCACCGTTGCAGGCACAGTCAGGGGATTGTAGGTACCGATTTTCTGGATAAATTTACCGTCACGTGGAGCCCTTGCATCGGCTACCACAATGAAATAAAAGGGTCGTTTTTTACTCCCGTGTCTTTGGAGTCTGATCTTCACCGACATAAAAAATAGAAATTTTTTGTGGGTTGTGAATAAATATTGGTTTCAATTTCAGGTTGGCGAAGATAGTTCACTGCGCAAACTTTACAAAACAAAATACGAATGATTTTCGGATTTATTGCATCAGCGCCCTAGCCCCATCCTGCCTCCCATGGGCATTTTGTTCATCATCTTCATCATCTGCTTCATTTGTTCAAACTGCTTCATAAACTGGTTTACTTCGGCAATATCCTTGCCTGAACCATTGGCAATCCGTTTCTTACGACTCATATCGATGACATCCGGATTGGAACGTTCAAACGGTGTCATGGAGTGAATGATGGCTTCCACCCCTTTAAAGGCATCGTCGCTGATATCCACATCTTTGATGGCCTTACCCACCCCGGGAATCATTCCCATCAGGTCTTTCAGGTTACCCATTTTTTTGATTTGCTGGAGCTGGTCCAGGAAATCCTGGAAATCGAACTGGTTCTTACGGATCTTTTTCTCCAGTTTCTTCGCCTGCTCTTCATCATACTGCAGCTGCGCTTTCTCTACCAGGGTGGTGATATCACCCATGCCGAGGATCCGCTGTGCCATCCTTTCCGGATAAAACACGTCTAGCGTGTCAAGCTTTTCTCCACTGCTGATGAATTTGATCGGCTTTTGAACCGTGTATTTGATCGATAAAGCCGCACCACCTCTTGTATCACCGTCTAGCTTTGTGAGCACCACACCGGTGAAATCAAGCCGATCATTGAAGGCCTTTGCCGTGTTCACCGCATCCTGGCCCGTCATGGAGTCAACCACAAAGAGGATCTCCGTAGGATTTAGGGCAGCTTTGATATTGGCCACCTCGGTCATCATCGCCTCGTCAACCGCTAAACGGCCAGCCGTATCGATGATGACTACATTCTTATTTTTGGCTTTGGCTTCCTTGATGGCTGCCTGGGCAATGGCTACCGGGTTTTTATTTTCTGGTTCCGCATATACGTCCACATTGATCTGTCCACCCAATACCTGCAATTGGTCCACGGCCGCCGGACGGTATACGTCGCCAGCCACCAGAAGCGGGCTCTTGCCCTTTCCCTTGAGGTAATTGGCCAGCTTACCCGAGAAAGTGGTTTTACCACTACCCTGCAGGCCGGCGATCAGAATCACGGCCGGGTTGCCGGTAGCATTGAACTGGCTTTCGCTGCCGCCCATCAATTCCGCCAGCTCGTCTTTGACGATCTTTACCATCAGCTGACCTGGGCTGATGGCTGTCAACACCTTCTCCCCGAGCGCCTTCTCCTTCACCCTATCCGTGAATTCCTTGGCGATCTTGAAGTTCACGTCAGCGTCAACCAGCGCACGGCGGATCTCTTTCACCGTGTTGGCCACATTCAACTCATTGATCCTTCCTTCCCCCTTCAGCTGCTTAAAGGCCGAGTCTAACCGTTCACTTAAATTCTCAAACATGGTAATTCGCTGTTTGTCAAATAAAAAAAGTGAACCCAAGTTCACTTTAAAGCGGTTGCAAAAATACGAAACCTCAACTGAATAATCAGCTATGTTCCGAGATAGCTTTTCAAAAGCTTACTTCGGGAGGCATTTCTAAGCCTGGTGATGGCTTTATCTTTGATCTGCCTTACTCGTTCTCGGGTTAAACAGAATCGTTCACCGATATCCTCCAGGCTCATGGGATGATCGATCCCGATGCCGAAAAAGTAGCGAATGACTTCCTGCTGACGATCCGTCAGTGTATTGAGGGACCTTTCGATCTCTTTTTCCAGGGACTCTTTGTTGATGATGTTTTCATCTGCCAGTTCCGCGTTGGGATTGAACATGATGTCAATCAGGGTGCTGTCTTCGCCATCAGCGATGGGTGAATCCATGCTTACATGCCGGGAACTCATGCTCAGGGTTGCTGCCACCTCTTCGGTGTCTAGCTCAAGCACTTCGGCCAGTTCCTCCACAGAAGGCTCCCGCTCATACTCTTGTTCCAGCTGCTGGTACGCCTTATTGATGCGGTTGGTAAGCCCCACCTTGTTCAGGGGAAGGCGTACAATCCGGGACTGCTCGGCGAGGGCCTGCAGAATACTTTGACGGATCCACCATACTGCGTAAGAGATGAATTTGAAGCCACGGGTTTCATCAAAACGCTGTGCCGCTTTAATGAGTCCAAGGTTACCTTCATTGATAAGGTCTGGCAGGGATAAACCCTGGCTTTGGTACTGTTTTGCAACAGACACCACGAATCTGAGGTTAGCTTTCGTCAGCCGATCCAGTGCCTTCAGGTCTCCCTGTTTGATACGGATTGCAAGCTGTACCTCCTCTTCAGGCGTGATCAGTTCTACTTTCCCGATCTCCTGGAGGTATTTTTCTAAACTCTGAGATTCACGGTTCGTAATGGACTTCGTGATCTTCAGCTGGCGCATACTCATATGCGGAATATTTAAAGGATGTTACCGTTTTTTGCTACTAACGGAACCCACTATTCCAAAACGCCCGTGCGGCCTCGATATTGCTTCATAGCAATTTAAGGAAATTAAACTTTGTATCAAAAAATTTGTTCTTTAACCAGCTTATACTCAGGGGCTTAACCCCATACCAGTGTAGAAACAACCACATAACCCGGTGAAAATCACTGACACCCACTGGTCAAAAAATATTTTGAGGGTACCATTATTTTTCTATTATTGCAATGGCCATGGAATATACTAAAAAATTTCGAAATCGCTGATGAGCAAGCAATTATATACGCTAGAATATGCTGTGAGATGCTCTCCCTCCATACTCTTTGAATTTCTCTCCACTCCTGCAGGTTTACAAGAATGGTTTGCCGATAAAGTAGACGAACGGGACCAGGTGTTTAGCTTCTCCTGGAGTGACAGTACAGATCGCGCACAGGTGCTGGATTCTGAAGTG
>JBEISY010000026.1:0-11027 GCA_040375175.1 Chitinophagaceae bacterium | reverse complement strand
TCAGCCGCCAGCGAGTGCCCCGAGATCCGGGAGCGAATGCGGCGGCTCGTTGCGGATTGGGCCCGGACTACACTCTCCACATCCCCAGAGGATTCGGCGGGAGGTCTCTATGAGGCGCTGCTGTCGATTGTCGAGCCCCTTTACCACGGCACGGGCTACGGCCACTCGCTGCTGCTGACCACCGGACAACTGTTGGGGATAGTGGTTTCTGCGGTGCATGATCTGCATCTTCTGTAACACTTCTTCTACCTTTACTTTACGGTCAGCAGACTTCACGCCCGTGTATATCAACGGAAGTTCCACATTCTCAAATACGGTGAGTTCATCAATCAGGTTAAAACTCTGGAACACAAAACCAATGTTGTGTTTGCGAAGGTCCGCTCGCTGACGCTCGTTGAAATGCGCAACTTCAGTGCCGTTAAAAACAAAGCTTCCTGCATCGGGATCGTCAAGAAGTCCGAGGATGTTCAACAGTGTGGATTTACCACAACCGGAAGGTCCCATCACAGCTACAAATTCTCCTTCTTTAACTTCCATGGAAAGCTTGTTCAGGGCTACGGTTTCCACTTCGTCCGTCCTGTAAATCTTTTCCAGGTCTTTGATCTTTATCATGGCTTTGTGTTATTTTAAATTTTATCAGATCATGAATAGGGCTTGGTACAAGGGTCTTTTCCTGACCACCTTTTTCTGGGTGCTATCCTGCTTGGTTTTCACGGCCACTTTACAGGTATCCTTCTTGCTGTCTTTAATACCGGCAGACATAAGGAAGAATCCGGTCATGATAACAACGATGATATGTCTCATACTACCCTTTTTTATTATTTGTTCTTTAATACCAGTTCCTGAATGGTTCCGTAGTTTTCATAGGACGAAGTGATCACTTTGTCGCCCGGCTTTAACCCTTGCAACACTTCATAGTAGTCTGGGTTCTGTCCGCCCAACTGGATCTCTGTTTTATAAGCCATCGTTCCATTCTCACTGACCTTGAAGATCCAGTTACCGCCAGTTTGTTGATAGAAGCCCCCTCGGGGAAGCAACAGTGCCTGTTTCTCATCACTGAGTGCTACGCGCACCTGAAAGGTCTGACCTCTGCGGATCCCCTGGGGCACTTCACCTTCAAAAGCCATATCCACCTGAAACTTTCCATTGGTCACCTGTGTATACACTTTCCTGATCCTCAACTTATAGTCTTTACTGGCAAAGGTGAACTGACCCATCAGCCCAGTATAGATCCTCGAGATATAGTGTTCATCGATATCTGCCCTCACCTTAAATCCGCTGGTGGCGTCTACCTGCCCGAGGCGTTCACCCTTGTTCTTGCTCTGTCCGATCTCCGCGTCAAGAGACGTAAGCTGGCCATCGATGGGCGCCCGCACGATCAGGTCGCCCACCTTTCTGCGCATAACTTCCAGGGCATTCTGTGTTCTGCCATAACTCTGCCTTGCCTGTTCCAATTCCTGCCTTACGGACACTGAATCCTTGCTTAAGATCTCTTCTTGTAGTTTCTTTCTCCTGATCTGGTATTCATACGCGATTTCGGCCTGCCGAAACTCCTGTGAGCCAATCACCTTTTGCTCATAAAGCTTCTTGTTCAACTTATACAAACGCTCGGCTTCTTTAAAATCATTATCTGCATCTGCCATCTGGTTCAGCTTGGTGATCGTGTTCTGTTGGGCAGCATTCCTCGAGATCTGCATCTGGGTGAGCAGGTTGAAAACCGAAGTCTCCTGGTTCACCAGACTCAACTCCAGGTCTGTGTTTGACATCCTAAGGATGGGTTGACCCTTTTTCACCATAGCCCCGTCCTCCACCAACTTCTCCTCTACCCTTCCACCTTCTGCTGCATCCAGGTAGATGGTGGTCAGTGGCAATACCACGCCATTCACGGGTGTGAATTCCTGAAACGCACCTTGCTTTACCTCACTGATCGTTAATCGCTCGGTCTCCACATTAAGTTTACTCTTCCCGGAAGTGAAATAAATACTGCCGGCAATCAGCACCAACAGGGCCGCGATTCCCCCAATGGTTAATATCCTCTTGCTGTTCCATTTCTTTTTTTCGATGACTCTGTCCACAGATAGATAGATTAGGTTTCATATATGGCTACGCAATGCCATGCCAATTTCATAACTCCATAATTACCAATGCCTTATGCCAATATGCCTCTCTCCACCGTCCGCTCCCGATACAACAGGTGTACGGTTTTGATACAGTCGAGGAAAGGCGTGGGGAGGCATTGGGCATAGGGCATTGGGCATTGCCGCATTACTTCTTTGGCTATTTTGCAGCATGGTTTTGAAGAACGCTTCGATCTTAGTAGTTGACGATGATACCGATATTCTCACTGCGGTAAGGCTTTTGCTCAAAACAGAAACAGCAGAAGTGGTCACCGAAAAAAATCCTGAAAACATCCGAAGCATCCTCCAGAAAAGATCCTTTGACCTGATCATGTTGGACATGAATTTTACGTCATCCATCAATACAGGGAACGAAGGAATTTTCTGGCTGAACGAGATCAAGAAAATAGGCAGCAAAGCAGCTGTGATCATGATCACGGCTTATGGCGACATTGACCTCGCTGTTCGTTCCCTCAAAGAAGGTGCCGCTGATTTTGTGGTAAAGCCCTGGCACAATGAAAAACTAATTCAGACGATCAAAGATACCCTGGCTAAAAACCAGGGACTTCCTGTGACCAGCACCAGCGATTTTCAACAAGGGATGATCGGCAACTCGGCCATCATGCAGGATATCTTCCACAAAACAATGAAGATCGCACCTACAGATGCCAATATCCTGATCCTCGGCGAAAACGGAACAGGTAAGGACCTCATCGCTAAAGCTATCCATGATCACTCCCTTCGGAAAGACAAGCCTTTCATCAAAGTGGATGTGGGCGCCTTGACAGACAGTCTTTTTGAAAGCGAACTTTTCGGTCATAAAAAAGGAGCGTTCACAGATGCCAGGGAAGACCGTATCGGACGCTTTGAAGCGGCGCATGGCGGTACTGTTTTTCTGGATGAGATCGGAAATATTTCATTGGTACAACAGGCAAAACTCTTGTCGGTACTGCAAAACCGGACGGTCATCCGCCTGGGTACAAATGAACAGATCCCAGTGAACATCCGGCTGATCTGTGCTACCAACCTACCATTGAATGAGCTGGCCAATGAACAGAAATTCAGGAAAGACCTCATCTATCGGATCAACACGGTTGAGCTCACCATGCCACCACTTCGGAAAAGAGAAGAAGATGTTTTTTTGCTTGCCAACCATTTTGCATCAGTATATGCAACGAAATACCTTAAACCCAGCATGACTATCGATCAGAAAGCGAAGGAAAAACTGATAACCTACCCTTTTCCTGGCAATGTGCGTGAGCTCCAGTATTCCATTGAGCGCGCCGTGATCATGTCTGAAGGAAGCGTATTATCTGCTGATGACATCATCTTCTCCCCCCTGGAACATGCGTTATCCAATAGTCAGGAAGATGACGACCTGAAACTATCTACTATTGAAAAGAACACCATCCTGAAAGTGATCGAAAAAAACCACGGCAATATCACCAAAGCCGCCAGGGAACTCGGGCTTACCCGCACGGCACTATACAGGAGGCTGAGTAAGTATGACATTTAAGAACTACCAATGGAAGTTGCTCCTGAAAGTGGTGCTGCTGTTTGCAGTTCTGGTAGGCACAGCCTATGTTGTTGTAAAAGGCAATTACAGTTTGCTTATCATCTGCTTACCCGTAATTGCAGCTCAGTTTTGGGACATGATCCGATTCCTTCGAAAATCACAAGATGAACTCGATGAATTTGTTGAGTCTGTCCACTATCGTGACTTCTCCAGACATTTTGATGTTTCCCATGCGCCAGCTGAAATCCAGCCATTGCGAAAAGGCTTTAATGAAATCAACAGTGCCATCAAAGTGATCAGCAGGGAAAGGGAAACCCGGTACCAATACCTGCAAAAGATCCTTGAATTGGTTGATACCGGCATCCTCTCATATGAAACTGGCTCGGGCACCATTGCCTGGATGAATGAATCCTTAAAGCAGCTGCTGCAAATCCCTTACTTGAAAACCATCGACTCCCTCGAGAAGCGGGACCCTGAACTCTGGACAGAAATCAAAACCTTGAAACCCGGCGAAAACAAAGTGGTGACCATCTACCGGGAAAAAAATACAATCAAAACACTATTGTCTGCCACCGCATTCCAGACAGAGGGCCTCACTTATAAACTCATCGCCTTCCAGAATGTGAATGAAGCGCTGGATGAAAACGAATCACAAGCCTGGCGAAAACTGCTTAGCGTGATGACGCACGAGATCATGAATTCTGTTGCGCCCATTTCCTCATTGGCAGACACGTTGATGAACAGGTTGAAGGTGGAAGGTGGAAGGTTGCAGACTGAGGGTGATGATATAGAGGTAGGAATCAGGACCATAAAAAGAAGAAGCGATGGTTTATTGAAGTTCGCAGAGACTTACCGTAATCTCAATAAGGTGACCCAGCCCAATATCAAGCCCATTCCTGTGATCGAGATGTTTGATAACCTGAACACCCTGATGGAGCCCACCCTTGACAAGAAAAACATCGAGCTTGACATTGTCCTGATCGATCCGGGAATGATTATTGACGCCGATGTGAACCTGATTGAACAGGTCATGATCAATCTCCTGGTAAATGCCATTGATGCAGTGAAAGATGTTGCATCGCCCAAAATTGTTTTGAGTGCAGAGAAGACCCGCGATAAGTCTTTCATCCGTATCGCAGACAATGGCTACGGGATGTCTGCCGAAGTCATGGAAAATATATTTGTACCCTTTTTCAGCACCAAAAAAAATGGAAGTGGCATCGGACTCAGTCTATGCAAACAGATCATGATGCTGCACAAGGGAAACATTCACGTCCAAAGCAGGGAAGGAGAAGGGTCCCTTTTTACGCTTCAGTTCTAGTCATGCAAGCGTACTGTTTACAATTAATTAACCTTTACATCACGTTGGTGTAACCTGCAGAATCTAGCTTATACGCAGATTGCGACGAATGAATATTGTCCGAGTCATACTGCTACTTTCGCTTATTGGATGTAGTAAAAGCAAGGAATCTTTAAAAATTAAGGGGTCTGACACTGAGGTAAATCTCGTGGCAACCCTTGCAGAAGCCTATTCCAAAACCAACAAGCAGAGTTTTTTGTCTATCTCCGGAGGAGGTTCGGGGCTTGGCATCGCATCTTTACTCAATGGCCAGACGGATATCGCCAATTCATCCAGAGAACTCAATGATGAAGAGCGTGAGATGTTCAGGCAGAAGAAAATCGCAATTGATACCTTTGTTTTTGCTGAAGATGCCATTGCATTTGTAGTTAACGCCAGTCTTCCACTGGATTCCCTGAATACAAAGGAATTGTCGGGATTACTGGATGGCACAATTTACACTTGGGACAAGCTCGCTTCCCTGCGTTTACCGGTCACCATCTACGGCCGGCAGAGCAATTCAGGTACGTATGATTTTGTAAAGCATATCCTCGGGATCAAATTCAGTCTCAACGCCAGGGAAATGAACGGAAACGCCCAAATTCTGGAGGCCATCAAGGCTGATCCATCAGGGATCGGCTATGTGGGTGCGGGATATGTTATGCATCGAAATGGAAGTGTGAATGATCAGATAAAAGTGCTGAAGATCGCTCACGGCAAGGATAGAGCATACTCCCCGTTAGATTCAACGGCCGTATTTAAACATCAATATTATTTCAGGCGACATCTCTACCAGTTTATCCGTAAAGGAGCTTCAGGAGAAGTAGAAAATTTCCTGTCATTTGAAAGAAGTGCAGCAGGAGCACAAATGATCCGAAAAGCAGGCTATTACCCTATCAATGAAGAGTTAAGCGATGAATGAGCAAAATAAATTTCGTGAGCGAAAAGACCAATACTTCCGATGGTTGTTCAGGCTAACGGGCATACTAACCATCATTATCCTCGGAGCAATTCTATTCATGCTTCTTTATAATAGTATAGCCTTTTTTACGAACCATGCACCGCTCGATTTCCTTACCGGATCACAGTGGAATCCGGGAAGCAAACCAAAAGGTAACTACGGTATTTTACCTTTGATTATGGGCACCCTCTTGGTGACTTTTGGAGCGATGGTAATCGCTGTGCCCATAGGGATTCTCACTGCAGCATATATTTCTGAATTTGCGGGAGCCCAACTGAAAAAGTGGCTTAAACCTTTCATTGAAATGCTCTCAGCTATACCATCCGTTGCCATTGGATTTCTTGGCATTGTGATCATTGGTCCGGGACTGGCGAAACTATTTGGCATCCAGAATGGTTTGAATGCATTGAACGGCTCAATTCTTCTGGCCATCATGTCGCTCCCCACCATAATAACTGTTTCGGAAGATGCCATTCACGCCATTCCTGATGCCTATAAAGAAGCATCACTGGCTTTAGGCGCAAACAAGTGGGAAACGCTCTTCAAAGTCACGATACCTGCGGCGCTACCAGGACTCATCGCAGCTGTGATGCTGGGGTTGGGCAGGGCAATAGGCGAAACCATGACTGTATTGATGGCTACCGGAAATGCCCTTGCTTTTCCGGAGGGATACCTTGATCCTGTCAGGACCATCACGGCAACCATTGCCATAGAAATGGGGGAAGTACCCTACCAGACCACACATTATTTCGCGCTGTTTGCCATAGCCACCGTATTGTTTCTGATCACCCTGGCCGTGAATATCGCTGGCGAAAGAATTGCTAAACACTATCGTAAGTTTTCTGCATGAATAAACCTATCCAACATATATCCGGATCGATACTCTTGCTTGGATGCACACTCCTCATCGTAGTCCTTGAAATATTCATCCTGGTTAATCTTTTTGCAAAGGGGCTCCCTGTAATAAACAGTGAGTTTCTGCTAAGCACACCTAAAAACGGACTCACCGAAGGCGGCATTTTACCTGCCATTACCGGAACATTGATGGTCACGATCATTGCTGCGTTATTCTCCATTCCTTTCGGCATATGTTGCGCCATCTACCTGAATGAATATGCCAGCGCTTCTCGTACTACGGACTGGATCAGGGCCTCCATCAGAAATCTCGCGGGTATACCTTCCATTATCTATGGCCTTTTTGGTTTAGCCCTTTTTGTACAATTGATGAATTTTGGAACATCAGCACTTGCCGCAGGGCTCACATTGGGTTTACTATCTCTTCCCTATATCATTACCACAACTGAAGAGGCTTTAAAAAGGGTACCCAACGCATTGCGTGAAGCTACACTTGCCTTAGGAGCCACTCAATATGAGTCCATCAGGGACTACATCATTCCTTCGGCAATGCCAGGCATCATAACGGGTGTTATCCTTACCATTTCACGTGTAGCAGGTGAGACTGCACCGATACTATTCACTGGAGCGGTTTTTTATATTACCGGCGTCCCAACCGGTATTCATCAGGAATTCATGGCACTTCCATATCACCTTTACATGCTTTCCACCCAACACCAGGATATAGAAAAAGTAAGACCGCTGGCATATGGTACGGTTACGGTGCTCATCTTGTTGGTAATATCACTGAACCTCATCGCATTCATCATACGAAACAAATACAGGCAATATGGAAAATAGTGACGTTAAACTTTCAACTGAAAATCTTTGCATCCAATTCGGAAGTAAAGTCACCATCAAAAATATCAACATCCATTTTCCGGAAAAAAATATCACTGCACTGATAGGACCTTCCGGATGCGGAAAAACAACCCTCCTTCGAAGTTTCAACCGGATGCACGATCTTGTTCCGGAAGCGAAGGTCTCCGGGCGGGTCTTAATGGATGGAATCAATCTCTATGATTCAAGCTTGCCCGTTACCTCAGTGAGACGAAGAATAGGGATGGTCTTCCAGAAGCCAAACCCCTTTCCAGCTTCTATCTACGATAATGTTGCTTATGGACTAAAGATCAATGGGGTCCACAAAACAGAAATTGCAAGCCTGGTTGAACAATCACTGAAAGAAAGTTTTCTATGGCAGGAGGTAAAAGACGATCTTAAAAAACCAGCGCAACGATTGTCTGGAGGACAGCAACAAAGATTATGCATTGCAAGAGCCATTGCTGTTAAGCCGGAAGTCATCCTTATGGACGAACCCTGTTCCGCACTGGACCCGATCAGTACAGCAAAAGTGGAAGAACTTATGTTGGAACTAAAGAAACACTACACAATCCTTACCGTGACGCACAGTATGGCACAGGCGCAAAGAATTGCTGATAAAGTTGCCTTTATGTATATGGGTGATCTTATTGAACACGGGGATAAGACGCAGGTCTTTCAATCGCCAAAAGAAAACCTGACATATCGTTATATATCAGGAAATTTCGGATGAATGTTGTGACTCCAGTTGATCAATATTCTCCTTCAGCCTGTCGAGAAACTTCTTATAGGATATCCCGAACATCTTTCTGGCAAGCCAGATCCCTGCAAAAGAAAACACTACGGCGGAGGCAATCATTGAAATCGGGAAAACAGGTTTAGTAAACAATAGCTCCAGACTTTTTCCCGAACCCCAGATCCCGCCCATCATGAAACCAGACGCTGCTGCAACCGGAAATACAAACCTTGCGGCATATATCTGATTATCGATCCATTTTGTAACCGCTGAATGGTGCATCTTCATCTCTTGCAACATGGAGTGCCCGGCATCAACTGAACGGGGTATTTGCTTCCTGAGTTTGATACCTTGCACAATGAACACGATATTAAAGGTCAACACAACGGAAAATCCCAACAACACCTGCCAATAGGGATACAACATCATCAGCACGATGTATCCAATGGATATCACGATCCCCCAGACATTAGTGATCCTAAGGTTATTTCTTACATCAACCAGTGGATGTAAAGATTTAACGTTTTTGAGTTGCGACTGCCCTTTGATCAGCCCCCCCGCAACAGGCTCTTTCCCCAACTCACCCCAAATTTTATCCAGATCCATATTATCCATTTAATGTGGTGATTAAATGTTTCTTTATCCTGTGTACCCTTACCCTTACATTGCTTTCGGTTAAGCCCACAACCTCCGCGATCTCTGCATGCGCGTATCCATCAAGATGCAGTGAGATCAGGGCTCTATCGAGCTCCGGCAATTCCCTAATTGCCTTCAAAAGCATCTTCGCTTCTAAACTGCTGTTGGCCTGCTCATCTTGCCAAGGCTCCGCCGCCACTGCACCCGCTTTGGTGCCGTTGCGGGATTCTTTTCGACGAAACGTAAAAATGGTATTGAGACTCAGTCGATACAGCCAGGTACTGAAGGCTGATCTTCCTTGAAATCCGGCATAGCCTTTCCAGGCCTGGTACATGATCTCCTGTATCAGGTCACGCTTCTCTTCTTCGTCAACAGCATACACATTCACCAGTTTATAGATGATGCGTTCGTGCTGTTTGACGAGCTGAAGAAATTCCTTTTCCTGTGGTAATTCCTTAGCCATTATTTTGCGCAAATGCTTATGAACCGCGCGTCATTTATACGTAAGTGTCTGGTGAAGGGCCTTCGTTACATCGATACAAAAAATTACAACCGGAGCTGTTGGAACAGTCTTTGGAATTCCGGGTTACTCGGGTCCGCTTTCTTCAATCGCGTTGCAGGCAGCATTGCTTTTGAGGGTTGTTGTTCCTGCAGATATAGAACGGCAAGTGCATAGTTCAGTGACGCATCCATAGGTACCCGTTCAAGCCCTTTCAGAAAAAGCTTTTCAGCCTCAGCCATCTGGCCGGATTGCTGCTTCAGTAACCCATAATTGTAGTACACCTTTGGGTCCTGGCTGCCCAGGCTAACCGCCTTGCCAAAACTCTTCATGGCATTGGGCATGTCTTTCAACTCAGCATACAAAAGGGCGAGATTATAGTAGACGCGTTCATTGGCAGGATCTGTACGTTGCGCATCCTCCAGCACTATCAACGCATCTGCATTCCTTCCTTGCGCGTTCAGTAGTGCCGAAAGATTGAACCTCGCATAGTTCATCATGGAATCCTTACGCAGTCCACGGCGGTAATATTTTTCTGCATTCAGCAGATCGCTCTGGCGATAGTAGTAGTCGCCGATCAGTACATTTCCAACGGCGAAATCAGCTTGGTAGTTGACATAGTTCTGGAGTTCCTGTTTCGCAGCAGCCCATGCATCACGATACTCCATCGGCACTTCCTCTACCCGTTGGGTCAGTAACACATCTGCTGCGGCAATCCGCACTGCTTTGACCCTGTCTTTCAACAACGGCAAAACCTGATCCCGCCATTGGCCGATGGGAAAAGACGCCATCGCCCTCACCGCCCTGTACCTGACCTGCGCATCTTGATGCCGCAGTGCAGCGCTGATGGTTGTGAAAGCAGACGTGGTGGGCAGGTCTCGCAAGTATTGGATGGCAGCAGCCTGAACAATGGCAGGCACCGCTGTATCATTTAACAACCTGGTGAGATGAGGAACAGCGGCCATATCCTGCTTTGATCCGGCAATGAGGTCATCGGCAAAATGATACTTCCGCTCTGGCCCATACCATTTGTTTACCGCATCTGATGCCCATTTTGCCGTCTTGTTGCTGTGGCAACTGTTGCAGGCATTCGGCGTTCCATACTGAACCGTAAGATCCGGACGGGGAACACGGAAACTATGGTCGTGCCGAAGATCATTACCCATATAATACTTGGAAGGCATATGGCAGTTGATACAGCTCAACTGCTTTGCAACCTGCGCATTCTTCTCATCGTGCTTGTGGTGTTCAAAAGAATCATACTTTTTCTCATGGCACTGCATGCAGGTTTGGCTGGCTAGACCTAGTGTTTTTCCACTGTGCGGGTCATGGCAATTCGTGCACTTGACACCTCGGTGAAACATCTTACTCTTTTGAAACGATGTATAGATATAGTCTTCATCGTTGACCGGTCCATCGGCATGAAAAAACTCAGTGGTGGGTATCTCAGGAATGTGGTAATCCATCAATTCGCCGGGCTTGAAAAGATCAGCTGAGACATCTGCTTTTC
>JBEISY010000135.1:0-5537 GCA_040375175.1 Chitinophagaceae bacterium | reverse complement strand
CATCCGCAAGGATCTCCGGCGTTCTGCTCATCTTCGCTAGGGCCTCGCCTCCTAATAAGTTGCGTACCGCTGCTGTATCAATCGTGGTGCGGGGCCAGAGTGTATTGGCTGCGATCTTGTATTTCTTTAACTCCTCACTCAATCCTAACGCAATCATACTCATGTTGTACTTGCTCATGGTATAAGCCACGTGCTGGCCAAACCATTTCTTATCCATATTGATGGGTGGAGAAAGATTCAAAATATGCGGGTTATGACCTTTTTTCAAATGCGGAATGCAAGCCTTGCTCACAAAAAAAGTTCCGCGCACATTGATGTCGTGCATCAGATCATAACGCTTGGACTCCGTCTGCTCTGTGGGCGTAAGATTAATGGCCGATGCATTGTTGATCAATACATCGATCCCCCCAAATGTGCTCACCGCCTGGTTCACGGCGTTCTCGATCTGCTCTTCACTGCGTATATCACAAGCAACGGGCAAGGCTTTTCCACCTGCAGCAATTACTTCCTCCGCCACCGAAAAAATAGTACCCCCAAGTTTTGGATTCTCTTCCGTTGATTTCGCCGCAATGACAACATTAGCGCCGTCTTTTGCAAGCCTTAATGCTATGGCCCTTCCGATGCCCCTGCTGGCACCGGTGATGAAAACAGTTTTACCCCTAAAACTCATATGTATTGATTATAAGTCAATATACGTAAATTCTCAGGTCGCAGGTCGCGAGTTCGCAGAACAACCTGCGCCCTGCGACCTGCGACCTGCGCCCTGCGACCTGCTAATTAAGGTCTAGTATTGGTTTATTCTGCAAGATCGCCTCCACGGTATCCATCACTTCCGGCGTCAATACCTTCAACGCATCCAGCGCTTTCAGGTTTTCAGTGAGTTGTTCTTTTTTGGATGCACCCAAGATCGCGGTGGTCACATGTGGATTCTTAATGGTCCACGCAATGGCCAGGGAGGCCATCGATACACCCAATTCATCGGCCAGCTTCACGAGCTGTTTCAATTTTTCAATCTTCCCTTCCTGCAGCCAACGCTCACGCAGCCACTTGAAGGTGTCCATAGACAAACGAGAGCCCTCGGGTATCTCGTTCAAATATTTTCCAGTCAAAAAACCTGCTGCCAGCGGGCTCCAAATGGTAGTACCCAGGCCCACGCTCCGGAACACGGGCAAGTAGTCCTGCTCCATCTTGAAGCGCTCAAACATATTGTATTGCGGCTGCTCCACGGTTGGCCCCACCAGGTGATATTGCTGTGCCACTTTATGCGCCTCCATGATCTCCGCCGCACTCCACTGTGATGTTCCCCAATACAATACCTTTCCTTGCTGGATCAGGTTATGCATTGTCCACACCACTTCTTCAATTGGTACATTGGGATCCGGACGGTGACAATAAAACAGATCGAGATAGTCCAGCTGCAAACGCCTCAATGCATCATGACAGGCCTCAAATAAATGCTTCCTGCTCAATCCATGCTGGTTGGGTTTGTTGTCTTTCCCGCGCAAACCAAAGTATGCTTTTGAAGAAACCACATAAGATGAACGCTCCCAATTTTTCTGCTTCAACACCCTGCCCATCATCAACTCACTCTCGCCACCTGCATAGGCTTCGGCATTATCGAAAAAATTGATGCCCGCGTCAAAGGCCATGCCCATCAACGTGTCCGCTGTATTGTCTTCAAACTGCTTGTGAAACGTAACCCATGAACCGAAACTCAACAGGCTCAATTGGAGACCCGTTTTTCCCATGTATCTATACTCCATACAGTAAAATTTTAAAGCTACCTTCTGCGCAACGGGTCCTGCGACCTGCGAACTGAATCCTGCAAACTAAGTTGCGAACTGTCTTGCGAACTGCGAACTGTATCCTGCGAACTAACATCATTGATCCTAAACACGCTATTCGTTGGGTTGTATATATCGAACGTCTTGAAGTCCTGCGGCGCACTCAACCCCACACCATACATGATCATATGCGGACGATGCACCCGCACGGGCTTATCGGTATAAAACAATTGCTTGGTCTGATCCCACCACAACTCCTGACAAAACAGGGTATCATTGATATTGTTGAACACCCGTACACTATCTTTCAAAAAAATCTGTGCTTTCATCTCATAGTACTCCGCAAAGCGGGCGTCCATCTGATTTTCAATTTTAGTGGAATCGTTGAAGAAATCCACATGGATACCCTTGGGAAACTCGGTTCTGGCCGTACTGTCCTGGTAACGCAGCATAGATGGCGCGCGCATCCTGGCCTTCATCTTGCCGGTATTGCTCATGTAGCCTTGCACGTTAGTGGCTTCATCCACCCCTATCTTTTTATCCAGCAGGTCGTTCACTTCCTTCTCACTGTTCACACAGGCGCTGAATATAAAAAGGCAGCTGAAACCAGCTGCCATGATAATATCGTAATAACGTTTACCCACGGGATCTTAGTTGTACTGCCGTTTGTTAAACCAAATATCGCTGAGGTTAAATCCAAGCGCCACGCGGAAGAAATTCTCCCGGATCGCGTCACTCTTGTTTCCGCGCTGACCCATCTCAAGCGTGAGATTAATGGTAGTATACTGGTTGGTATAATAATTCCTCCTCACCGGCATACCCATCCCCCAGCTCGCGGTCCAGGTTTTCAAATTGGTGCCTGTATTCACCTGGTCTGGTCCATATGCAAAACCCGCACGATACACTACGCGGTTCCAGTAATTCTTTGAGTTGATGGAAGGGATGATCTGTCCGCCAATGCGCACCGCCCAGTTGTTCTGCAGTTGATCCTTCTGGCCGAAATAAGAAAAATCAGCCCACTGCACACTGTTGTATTCAATACCCACCTGCCAGTTGTCCATCTTCTCCAACAGGATGCCACCGCCCCATGAAGCCGGCATCACAATGTCCCCCCTCTCGCCCGATGAACGATACACGCTATCCAACACAAATGGCCCGCGCGCACTTCCTTCAAAGGTTTGCCTGGTCACATCGCGATAAGCGGTCATCTTGTTCTCCAGCCCAAAGGTTGCACCAAATTTCAAATTCATATCGCCAGACAACACCAGCTGGTATTGAACGCCTGCTTTCACGAAGAGGCCCCCGAAATTGGTGGAGTCTGTATAGTTGGCTTTCTGGTACCGAATGGTATCACTCACAAAACTCATCTGTGTACCATAGTGCTTGTTACCAAACATGTAACCAGCATTGATACCGATGCTGAAATTCCTGGTGCCACCGGCAAGACCAATAAACGCCTGAGTACTACCACCCGTACCATAGTAACGATAAGACACGCTATCGATATTAGACAACCGCGTGTTGCTGATCACATCATAACTGATACGCGTAACCGGTTTAAAGCCCAGGTTCATGCCCCAGTTCTTCTTCTTGCTCAACGGAAATCCAACGTTGAGATAGGTGGGGACCAGGTTCCTCGACTTATATGACGAAGTAGTATTGGTTGCCCGCAAGGTGCGCTGGTCATATTCCAGACCCACGTCGAATGTGGTGAGCTTTAACCGGGCATAAGAAGCCGGGTTATTAAAATTGATGGATTGCAGATCCCAGTAGGCTAAAGACATCCCGCCCATGGCCCGGTTGAGCACATTGGTCTGCGGAAGTACGTCACCGATACCGTATCTCGAGTAGGGGGAATTATCTTGCGCTTGCGCCTGGAAAACCAATAACACATTGATAATCAGTACACTGCAGCATATTTTCCAGTTAGTTGTTGTACGCGCTAATGGCATAAAGACCTTTATATAAAAAATCAGGGTCGGCAAATATCGTGTTTTTAAGGTGTTGGGCGAAATATAGGCTGTCACCCCCTGTTATGACCACGTTAAAGTTGCCATATCGTTCCTGGTAAGCATCGATGGTTCCATCGATCTCCTTGGCCATGCCCAGGATCACCCCGGAGAGGATATTGGTGCGGGTATCATACCCGATGAGCGGGAAATTCCAGTCTTTTTTCACCAGCGGCAGCAGGGCCGTATAATCATGAAGACTTTTCAACCGTAATTCCATGCCCGGCGAGATCCCTCCACCCAAAAATTCATTATACTTATTAATAAAATTATACGTGATGGCCGTACCGAGCCCCACCACCAGATTATTTTTCCCCGGATAAAATTTCACCATCGCCGCGGCCAGCGCAATCCTATCCGCGCCCATGGTCTCCGGCTTACCCACCGGTACCGTGAAAGGCAGTTTTGATTCGTGAGATAATTTATGGAACGATGTTTTCTCCACGAGGAAGGTCTCCAATAGTGGATCGTGGCTGATGACAGAGGATAATATGGATCGATGGGGCCGATGCTGTTCCCGCGCCTCCGCCCCTTCTTCCAGGCTGCCTTATTCCAGGACCTGGATATGCGTCATCACATCGCCGTCAAATACCGCGTACTTGAGTCGTGTGTTGCCAAAATCAAAACAGATGGTGATCATGAGAAGGCAAAAGTAACAGGAAAATTATCTATTCTTTCTGCCAAATACAGCATAATATGCATTCAGACCGAAGTTAAGGTGAGATCCATTGCCGGTTATAAGTTTTGGGAAACCGGCTGCTACGTTAGCCATATCTACAACTTGAATCCGATAAATCTCCTTGAATCCCTGACTATATGAAGCAAACACCCCCATATGAATTCTGCCTAGAGTAAATTTTATTCGGGCTCCAATATCTGCCAACGGGAACAACGCATTACCATAATAATCTCCTTCCGCATCAATATCCGAACTTAAAAAGCCAAAGGAAAACTGTTCAGACTTTATGCCCTGACTATACCCTGCAAAAAGCATTAAATCTACCTCCTTTGGTGAAAGATTTATAACATAATTCATACGGAAAGGAACAATAGTCATACCAGCTTCCGGTTTACCACCAATACTAGAAATATATCCAGGAGGCACAATTGCCTTTTGCGCAACTCCAGATTCAAACATCCATCTCTTGTTGATTGAGTACAATAGCTCAACGTGCAACGAATGTAATTTACCAGTTTTCCCTCCAGATGGAATAGCGCTGAATTCATAAAACTTAAAGAATGAAACAGTTTGTCCTATACCTAGTCCTATGTACCACTTTGGATATTCAGATTTCTTTGTGATTGGCTCAGATCGTTCTGCCGCCCCCTCCAACTCTTTATCTTGCCGATGCTTTATTGTCTTTCTTTGATTTTGCAAACCTTTTTGGATACTACTCCCGAAAGCATAGTGGACACCCAGTCTCAAAGATGAATAGCTCCCCTTTCCTGTCTGCTCTGCATAGTGATCATTTTCGCCACTTCCCTTATTGTATAAAAAGTTTGCACTAGCTATCTCAGATAGACCGTGAAAATACTCCCAAATACCTGAAACTCTAACTCGAGTAGAAACACGATACATAACTCGCCCGCCAAAGTTCACAAGTGGGAAAAACAAGTTTTGGTCATAAAAAAAGATACCGCTCGTGGTCGAGTCATAGACACCACCTTCATCAAGAACTAAA
The DNA here is from genome assembly GCA_040375175.1 of Chitinophagaceae bacterium. Classification (GTDB taxonomy): domain Bacteria; phylum Bacteroidota; class Bacteroidia; order Chitinophagales; family Chitinophagaceae; genus Pollutibacter. The sequence continues at coordinate 62 of JBEISY010000135.1, read as the reverse complement.
ACAACTTTGTAATAGTCGTTTACATACCTCGCCGTTTTGATACCTTGGCCATAACCAATTGT
>JBEISY010000345.1:0-3006 GCA_040375175.1 Chitinophagaceae bacterium | reverse complement strand
TTCACCGCAACTCATACACTGCGGTCGTCTTGCCGGGTATTTTCAAATCCCGTAGATTTTTCACTTCTCCGCTGATCACATCTTTCACGGATTGTTTTGTTCCGATGCCTTCTGCCAGCCTTTCGAGATCCGGCGACTTCTCCCCTTCATTTTTATTCATCACCACCATCACGGTTTTGCCGGGCAATGAACGAAAGTACACATACATACCATCCATCGGTGCAAAATGAAGTGTTCGACCTTTGGATATCACATCGTTCCCCTTTCTCCAGTTCAACAATTTCCGAACATATTGCTGCATGTCTTTCTGTGCATCCGTCAAACCCTGACCGGTGAAAGCATTTACCGCATCGCCCTTCCAGCCACCGGGAAAATCTGAACGAATGATACCATGATCATTGGGCGCCTGGCTATTGTCCATCTGGATCTCGGTCCCGTAATACACCTGCGGAATCCCACGCACCGTCATCAGATAAGTGAAGGCCATCTTCGTCAATGCATCGTCTTTGCCTAACTGCGTGTACAACCTGTCCATATCATGGTTATCGCCAAACACCATAAGGTGTAACGGATCCGCATAACCGAAATCATTGGCCAGCGATTCGTACAACCGCACAAGACCCGTAGAAGTATATTGACCATCTTTTTCCTTCAATGCCTGCACCAGGGCATGTTGCGTGGGGAAGTCCATTACTGACTTCAGGCATCCTGTATAGCCGTCCCTGTTCCTGGCACCTTGTTGCCAATACGCAACGATCAAAGGATTCAGGCTCCACTCCTCTCCAACGATATTGAATTGCGGATATTCCTTCATGATGCGGCAGCTCCAATTGCTCAGGAATTGCTTATCGGAATAGCAATAAGTGTCTTGCCTGATCCCGCCCAAACCGAGTGTCTCCACCCACCAAATGGAATTCTGGATGAGGTAGTTCGCAACAAACTTGTTCCCGGCATTCATATCGGCCATATGTCCATCGAACCAACCACCCGTCATCAGGTCTTTATCTGATTTGGCGGCATAGGCATCCTGGTTCACGGTTCTCCGATGATTCGTTCTCAGCTTTCCCTCCGGATAATTCAGCCAGTCCTTATAGGGCAGGTCTTTCATCCACCAGTACCCTGTACCAATATGATTCACCACACCATCGTAAATCAATTTGATTCCCTTCTCCCTCGCCTTGGTCGCAAGTTCTTTGTACTCATCCATCGTTCCATACCTTGGATCAACCTTGTAATGATTGGTAATGGCATATCCATGATAAGAATATGCGGCCATATCGTTCTCTACCATCGGCTGCGGCCAAATGGCCGTGAAGCCCATCGATTTAATATAATCCAGGGATTGTATAATGCCGCGGATATCCCCACCATGACGCATACCCGGGCCGGATCTGTCGATCTGATTCTCCCGCATACTCGCCACCACATCGTTCGTAGGATCTCCATTTACAAAACGATCCGGCGTGATCAGGTAAATCACATCGGAAGCATCAAAGCCTTTCCGCGACGCGGCTCCTGTCACCCTTTGTTTCAAAGGATAGTCGTGCGTATAAACCTGCTTACCCTTTTTCGTAAAACTGATTTTCATATTGCCGGGCTTCGCAGCTGCACTGACAGAAATATCAATAAAAAGGTAATTCCGACTATCGGCCTTATGCACTTTCAATAACTTAACACCCGGATACTTGATCACCGGTGTGGTTTCGCCGATGCCTTCCCCATACACCAGGATCTGCAGAAAAGGATCCTTCATACCCACCCACCAGTTCATGGGTTCAACATGTTGAATTTGAGAGAAGATTTGGGCCGATGAAAACAAAAGAATAAGTAACAACTTGATCTTGCGGGTCATAGTGAATTGTTAATCAATTCAAAGGTAAGGTTCTACTTTCTGCTTTAGGACTTCGGCAAACTGATGATGAAGGTGGTTCCCACCCCAGGTTCTGTTTGAACCTGCAACTGCCCACCGTGCCCCTTGGTGATGATATCAAAACTGAGGCTCAATCCCAAGCCAGTTCCCTCTCCTGTTGGCTTGGTGGTGAAGAAGGGTTGGAATATCTTTTTCATTAACTCATCGGGAATACCGTCTCCATTGTCCTTAATGGAAATTGTCACCATGCGTTCTTGCGATGCAGTGGTCAGGCTTACCTGCGGCTCAAAACCAGGTTGGCCAGTCTTTTTGCTTTTTCTCGCAGCATAAAAAGCATTGTTCAATAAATTCATCAGCCCCCGTCCGATATCCTGTGGTACCATCTTCACGGGAGACAAGCCTGCTGCAAGATCAGAATGGATCTTTACGTTAAAGTCTTTTTCCTTGGCACGCATGCCGTGGTAACTTAATTGCAGGTATTCATCGCATAGCGCGTTCAGGTCCGTGGGTTCCTTGTCGCCACTGGAACTGCGACTGTGCTGCAGCATACTCTTAATGATGCTGTCTGCGCGTTTACCATGCTGGTTAATCTTGACGTTATTGGAATGAAGATCTTGCAGCAGTTCAGTAACCGCCTTATCATCTCCTTTATCGATTTCAGTTTGCAGGTCAATTAGCAGTTCCTGGTTCACCTCGGAAAAATTATTCACGAAGTTCAATGGATTCTGGATCTCATGCGCAATTCCGGCAGTCAGTTCACCAAGACTAGCCATTTTCTCCCGCTGGATCATTTGTGCCTGTGTGGTCTTCAATTCCTGTATGCTGTGTTCCAGTGCAACAGTTCTTTCATTCACCCTTTTCTCCAACAGACTGTTTTCCTTCTTCAGCATTCTGGCCCTGTAGTTAGACACCAGCCAGGTGAACAATGCCAATGCACCCAGATAGAGAATCAATGCCCACCATTGCATCCACCATGGCTTCAGCACTTCAAATGAAATGGATGCCACCGGCCCCCAGATGCCATTGACACCTTTAGCTTTAACACGGAATGTGTAGTTACTCGCAGATAAATTAAAGTATGTTTTGGACTCCGGAATGGGTGTAGGCCTGGACCAACCCGAGTCTTCGCCTTCCAG
>JBEISY010000146.1:0-5284 GCA_040375175.1 Chitinophagaceae bacterium | reverse complement strand
GAATGACGGTTCTTCGGCCGGATTGAAAAAGATCAACATATCCATCAGCACTATTGGCAGGCAGAAAAGCGGCACTTTCAATATAGATCTTCCACTTCTTCGGCTTGGCCAGCAATGAAGTCAGCGATGCCTTTGGCGTTGTCCGGGTACTGCTGGCTTTAGCCGGGGATTTTTTTGCGATGGCTTTCTTCGCGGGCACTTTCTTTGCAACTGCTTTCTTCGCGGATGCCTTCTTACGGGATGTTGCCATATGGAATGATTTATGACAACTAAGCTAACACTGCTTTGCACCTTTGACAATACCACTTTGTGGTGCATACTGATGATCTAACGATGCTGCTCTTCATCGTACACGAACTGATAGTAATAGTCGGCCGTTGTGTTGTAGAAGAGGACGAGGAGGAAAAACACCAGCAATAGCATCGTGGCCAGACTGTCGAAAGGGAAATAGGTCCAAAGCAGAATAGCGATGGTGGCAAACCGCGCAAACTCCACATGGAAAACCCAGGTGCGTTGTTCCAGCATACTGCCCGTTGCAATGACACTGAGGAAAATAAACAAGGCATACAAACAGAGCTGATACCCATCGATATAATGCTCAAGCAAGATGAGCAGGAACAAAGTTGTAAGGGTAAGGATGGTTTGGCCGATGATGTACCGCGTAAGTACGGGATTGCTGACCTTATGGTTTTGTCTCGACAAAAGCAAACGTTCCAGTACGGGTCTGATATTGGGATCGATGTGATCCGGTTTACCAAAGACAACGAGAAAGCGTTGCTTACAGGTTTTCGCGCGTGAAAATGCAACAGACATTTCCAGCAGAAAATGAAAATGCTGCCATAGAAAACTATAGCTATTCAGTGGTTTGGTTAAACCGTATACTGGTTGTTCAGACTCTTCCACATAGGTTCCGAAAAGCTTGTCCCAGATGATCAGCACATCACCGTAATTTTTGTCGAGATAAATGGGATTGCTGCTATGGTGTACCCGATGATGGGAAGGAGTAACAAATATGTATTCCAGCCATCCCAATTTCCCAACCAATTGGGTGTGCGTAAAAAACGGATATGCACCATGGATCAGCAGTAAGATCGTGATCATCGATGGCTCAAATCCCAGCAGTGGAAGGAAGCTCCAGAACACACATCGGAAAGTTGCCTGAATCACAGTGATGCGTGCAGATACGGTGAAATTATAGTCTTCACTTTGGTGATGAACCACATGCGCGGCCCAGAACAGATTTACTTCATGTCCAAAGCGATGGTACCAATACCATAACAGATCTGTAAAAAGAAATAAAAGAATCCAGATATACCAGGAAGATGAGAAATGAAAAATGGCCACATGATCATAGATCCATTTGAAGACATAATAAAACATGCCGGTGGTGAACAGATCGCAAAGGCGTTCAGCAATGCCCACATTGATATTGGCAATCGCTTCTTCAAAATGATAGATCTCTTTGTTGCGGCGTTTACTCACCACAAACTCGAGGTACATCAACCCCACGAAAAAAGGAACAGCCAGTGCGAGCCAATTCAGATGCATGATCTAGTATTCGTCTTTCGCAATATTGTACAACTCGTACCAGTCCTGGCGATCAAGGGTGATGTCGAAGGCTGATGCGATGTGGTGGATCCTTTGTTCATTGAGCGTGCCTATAATCGGCAGTGCGCCCAGCTTTACCAGCCACGCAATGGCAATGGATTCAAAATGCACTTTATACTTGGATGTGAGGTCTTCCAGTTTTCCGCGAAGGCGCAAGGGAATTTTCCCTGTGCTCTCTGCGATCCTTCCTTCCGCCAGCGGCGATGTGGCCAGTGGTTTGGTGAACCGCTGCTTCATGTAATCGATCTGGCCATTGTCAAACGCGTGCGTATTCAGCAGGTTGAGTTCAATATGGTTCGTTACCAATGGAATTCTCAGGAATGAACTCAACAACTGGTGTTGAAACACCGTGAAATTGGTTACGCCGATATGCCTGGCCTTGCCGGAGGTCTTGATCTTCTCCAGGGCAAGCGCGGTTTCTTCAAGGTCAGCAACGGCGTCAAATTCATTCAGCAGAAAAATATCTATATAGTCCGTACGCAGGTTGCGCAGGCTGTTGTCCAAACTTTTTAAAAGATGCTCCGGTGAACTGTTTCGGTGCTTCACCCGCACATCCTTGTTCTCAAAAGAAGGTAGGGCAAGTCCGGCTTTAGTAAACAAAACGATATCCTCCCGCTTCACCCCTTTCTCACGGACCACCTTTCCAAAAAGCTCCTCGGCATGATAGCCACCGTAGATATCCGCATGGTCAAAGGTGTTGATCCCTAGATCAAGGCACAAGCCCACGATCCTGTCCATTTGGGTTTGTTTCAGATCTTCTGGTCTCCATCTATAAAAACCATAAATAGCCGAACTGACTTTGGGTCCTGAGTCGCTGAGATAGGTCTGTTTCATCCTCTAAGTATTCAGGCAAAAGTAAGGAAGGCTTATTAGTCTACCAAATACATAGACTATGTAATATGAATATTGCCCGCTTATGGTTATCTTCTGCTTCTCAAACTCACTGTCTCTCCAGGTAAACCAACATGTATGGACCTAAATGAAGCATCGGGTGCTGATCGGCATTCAAACACCAGAACGATTACCCGTTTCCTTTTTGCTTTGTTGTTGATAGTCGTTGGGCTGTTTGGATGCCAATCCGAAAAGCCCGCTAACAAAAATGAGTTGGCAAAATATCTGCTCGTTCTTGACTCCGGATGGACCTACCAAGCAAGCCGGGACAATCCAAAAGCGATTCAGGTTCAACCCACGCACGACATTCATGAATTTCTAGCTGCCGTTCCTGCACCGTTCACCGGATGGTTACACAATGAGATTTCTGTTCCGGCAGATTGGCCAGCGATCCCCTATGCCCTAACCGTGTTGCAATCAGTGGCGTCGGAAATTTATATCGATGGGCAGCTCGTGGAAAAATACGGATCCATAGATTCGGTTGGGAACGGCACCAAGGATTATGATCCCATCTTAATTCCCGAATCGGTTGATCTCAAACCCGGTACAAAACATACAATTGATGTCAAGATCGGATTGGCGAAGGGCACCCTTTTTACCACTATTGTTGAGATCCCCAATCCGCTCTTTCACGCGGAGATCAAACCCATGGATGCGGCGATACTGGAATACAGGGATATGTATGCGTTGGACATCGGTTTCCAGAAGCAGATCCTCGGTATCAACCTGATGATCTTCATCATTCATTTCTTCTTCTTTGTGATGAACAGATCACAGCGCGCAAATCTTTATTTATCGGCATCTGCATTTGCTTATATTCTCGGATACAATGGTCAGATCGCCTACTATCTTTACACACACGATCACACCGAAAGATTTTATTTGGGCAATCTGTTCTTCGCCGCATTTCAGATTGGAAATATGCTTTGCTTCCTGGCTGTGTTCAATTTCCTCGAAAGAAAAAAAGATGTGATCTATTGGATCGTGATCTTGCTGTTTTTTGTTTCCGTTCCACTGAACATGCTCTGGTATGATAAAGGCTGGCGACTTGGTGGTGCCGCTTTTCAGTTGATCGCATGTACCTGTATCCTGCTGATCAGCGCATTGTCGTTAAGAAAACGCAGGAAAGGCGCGATTTTATTTTGCATTGGCGCCGTGACCTCATTGATCTGTTTTGGCATTTTTATGTCGCAGGGCACTTTTGATTCTAGCGCACACTTCCTAAGACAGCTCACCGTTGAAAGGGGAATCTGGTTCACATTGTTCTGGTTGCTGATCACCGGTTCCGTATCCGCATACCTTGCCTGGGATTTCTCGCTCACCAGCAAAGCTTTGAGCAAACAACTTGAAGAAGTGAAAAAGTTATCGCACCAAAACCTGGCCATGGAAATGGAGAAACGAGAAATTCTCGCTTCACAAAATCAAATTCTTGAAACCCAGGTCCAGGAAAGAACCGCAGCATTAACGCAATCCATTACCGACCTTAAATCTACCCAGGCGCAACTGATCCAATCAGAGAAAATGGCATCGCTCGGTGAACTCACTGCCGGCATCGCGCACGAGATTCAGAACCCGCTCAATTTTGTCAATAATTTTTCAGAAGTCAACCAGGAATTGATTGATGAACTCAAAGAAGAAATCGATAAAGGAAATCTTCGGGAGGCAACCACTATTGCAGACAACCTGAAAGAAAATGAATCCAAGATCAACCTGCATGGTAAGCGTGCAGATGGTATCGTTAAATCCATGCTGCAACACTCTCGGGTAAGCGCAGGTCAACATGAACTGACAGATGTCAACAAACTCGTTGATGAATACATCCGTCTCGCCTTTCATGGCTATCGAGCAAAGGTCAAGGATTTTAATGTGGATCTCGATATCAACCTTGATCCGCTTGCAGGTTCCGCGCCGATGGTAAGGCAGGATATTGGAAGAGTTATTCTCAATTTGCTGAACAACGCTTTTTATGCCGTAATGGAAAGAGCAGTAAAGGCTGATGCGGCTTATAAACCAAAAGTCTCCATCGTCACAAAAAGAGAAAATAATACCGTCATTATTGAAGTCTCTGATAACGGATCAGGCATTCCGGACGACAAGCTTCCCAAGATTTTCCAGCCTTTCTTTACAACAAAACCAACGGGCGAAGGAACGGGTCTAGGGCTCAGCCTGAGCTACGACATCATTACCAAAGGACATGGCGGGGATATCCGGGTGATCAGCCAGGAAGCTTTGGGCACAACATTCAGTATATTGCTGCCAGCCCAAACCGTGAATTCTATTGCATGAAGATATTTTTGGTCACCCTGGCATCGATCCTGATCACGCAGTGCACACTGGCTCAGCAACCCTTTGCCGGCGGATTCACGCGTTCAGACAGTATCCTGCTTGATGAGATCAAACGGGAGACCGATCCCCTGAAAATCAGAAACCTGACGATCAATTTGGTCCTTTTGTCTGACGACAAAGCACCACTTCCGCTGATGGAGGAAGCGAAACAGATCAACCTGCTTGCAGATCAAAAGAAGAATACTTATCTGAAGACTTTCGCCATGAGTATGTACGGCCAGGCATACCGGTTGGCGGGCAACTTCACCCAGGCGCTGGAATATCATTACAGGGCGATAGACCTGGCGAAGTCGCTCAAAGACAATTCCATGATCGCCTTTCGCTCCGGAGTTTCTGTGGCCATGATGCTTCGCAACATTTCTTCCGACTTTTCCGACTAGAACTTTGCTGAATCTGCAATTCCCGCATTCAGGTAAACAAATCCAAGATTCATATAAGG
>JBEISY010000359.1:0-2911 GCA_040375175.1 Chitinophagaceae bacterium | reverse complement strand
TACTCCAAAAACACCTATGGTTGGGCGTTAGCGTCAGTGTGCTGGCCTTCTTCTTGTGGTTGCTTCGCAACACCGTGTTCTGGAAACAACTGTGCATGATCCTGATCGTGCCAGTACTCTTGCTGGGCAGTCACTATGGTGCCAGCATTACCCATGGCGAAGACTATCTGGATTGGCCAGATAGCAAGGCAACTACGCCACAGGTAAATTTCACAGATAGTACGGCTGTATTTACCGCATTGGTGGAGCCAATATTGGCCAGCAAGTGTTACTCCTGCCACAATGAGAAAAAAGCAAAGGGCGAGTTGATAATGACCTCGATAACCGCACTGATGAAGGGCGGAAAGAATGGTCCGCTCTGGAAACCCGGTGATCCGCTGAACAGCCACCTTTTGCAACGAGCGCAATTATCCGAAGACGATAAAAAACATATGCCACCGAGAGGCAAGCCGCAGTTGACGGCGCAGGAGTTGAATATCCTTGAGCTATGGATCGCCAATGGTGCAGATCTGCAAAAACGTTTTATGGATTATGATCCTGCGGATTCATTCCATATCGCCATGCAGGGACTCATTCCCAAAAAAGCAATGGGCAAAACCTATGCTTTTGAACCAGCCAGTGCTTCACTCATCCAATCCCTGCAAACACCTTATGTCTATATTTCGCCGCTGGCAGCAGGATCTCCCGCATTATCCGTCAGATTCATGATCAGCAGTAAATTTGATCCTGCCTCCCTGAAAGCTTTAGAAAAAATAAGGGAACAGATCGTAGAAATGAACCTGAGCGGGATGCCCGTAAAAGATCAGGACCTTGCCCTGCTTGCAGATTTTGACCACCTGGAGCACCTTTTCCTGAACAATACGTCCATCACTGGCAAAGGCCTCACTTCCTTGCAGAAATTGACCTCTTTGAAAACCCTGGCCTTGTCTGGCACATCCGCAACTGGAGCAGACCTGAAGACCCTCACCGCTATGCCAGCACTCAAAACGGTCTATTGCTGGAACACCAAAGTAGACAGCAGCGCCATCATCGCCTTGAAGCCTGCCAACACAACAATAAACTGGGTATTGGGCTACCAGCCCAACCAGAACGAAGTATTGAAATTGACAACACCGGTATATGTGGAGCGCGACAAACCCATTCTACAGGTAGGCGATACCGTTAGACTAAAACATCCTATGCCTGGTGTCAACTTATACTATACATTGGATGGCAGTCCGCCAGACAGTCTTCGTTCCACCACCTACCCGGGCTACCTTGTCATCAACAAAGCCAGCAGGATCAGGGCCATCGCCTGCAGGCCGGGTTGGTTGACCAGTGATACGCTTGAAAAAATGGTTTGGGTACAATCAACACCTCCCCGATCAGCCAAACTCAATAGTCCTTCAGATACCACCTATAAATTGCTTGGCGGACCCAGTTTGATCGATGGTAAGATCGGCGATGTCAACAACTTCGGCGAACACTGGATAGGCTTTCACGGAAAGGTTTGTGACCTGAGTGTTTCTTTTGACAAACCGATGGCATTTCGTGAAGTAGTAGTAAGCACACTCAAAAAAACCGGCCCGCATATTTTCCCGCCCGCCCATCTTGAACTCTGGGCAGGCAATGACACATTGAATATGATCAAGCTATCAAGCTATGATCCAGCCATTCCGGATCATTATGACAAGGATAGGATTGAAGCGCAGATCCTATCCTGCAAAGGCTCCTATCAGTATTACAGATTGAGAATTTTTCCGGTAAAGGCCTTACCGAACTGGCACGATAGTAAAGGCAAAAAAGTTTGGATATTTATCGATGAGATCTTCTTCAACTAAGAAGCATCGGATTTTGCAAAGGCATCCACGAGTTGCTGTGTAAGATCATTGCCCAACGCTTCGATGCGGTGCAACATCTCACCCGCCAGCGAAATATTTTTGGGATTGGGCTTCCAGGACTCCAGGTAATTCAAGGGTTCGTCAAGGATCTCATACACCCCCAATACCGCAAAAGTAGTTTTCATGTCATGCGCCGTTTCATTCACCGACTGGTGATCCCCGGCCATCAATGATTCCCGCAATTTTGAGATCTCTTTAGGCAATGTGTCCGCAACCCGTAGTACAACCGATTCCACAAACTCACTGTTGCCGCTGGCAACCTTGCGTAAATATTCAAGGTCGATGGCGTGTTGATGTTGTTGATGTGGGGTATAGAATTCAAGGGTCTCAAACAACTCTTCTTCCTTGATCGGTTTGGTGAGGTAAGCGTCCATTCCTGCAGCAAGGCAATTTTGTTTCTCGGCAATTTCTGCAAAGGCAGACAATGCAATTACGGGTACATCGGAATGCAATTCTTCCCTGATCTTACGCGTGGCTTCCTTGCCATCCATGAACGGCATCTGAAGGTCCATCAACACCACATGAAAGGATTGCTCCTTCAGTAACTTGATCGCTTCAGGTCCATTAGAGACCAGCGTATGCTGCACACCATACCCTTTAAGCATGGCCCCGAGCATATCGCGATTGAGTGCGTTATCGTCTACCACCAGGATCTGCATGCTGCCTGGCAGTTTACGCGCGGATGTTTTTTCTTGCGCCACCGCCACTTCTTTATGCTGCTCTTCCATCACCTCATAGGGTATGGTCACCTGAAACACAGAACCCTTTCCCAGCTTGCTTTCTACGGTGATGGTTCCGCCCTGCATGATGATCATTTCGCGTGTGATGGAGAGGCCCAGACCCGTACCGGCCAGGTTGCGGGTTTGCTGCCCCTCCACCTGGTAAAACCGTTCAAAGATCCTCGGCAATTTGTCCTCCGGCATACCAATCCCCGAATCTGCCACATCAATCTGCATCATCACCTTACCATCGTTCATGTCGCGGCATTTTGCGGTAACAATGATGCTGCCCTCATTGGTGAACTTGATGGC
>JBEISY010000101.1:0-6437 GCA_040375175.1 Chitinophagaceae bacterium | reverse complement strand
TGTAAGAAGCGAAACATTCCTTATGTACCTGGCTGCCTCACACCTACCGAGATGTATAAAGCGTATAAGTCGGGCTCCGCTGTGCTAAAGCTTTTCCCCGGCAGTGCTGTTGGACCGGAATACATCAAGCAGGTGCTGGCGCCGCTGCCCTTCCTGAAGATTGTGGTGACCGGTGGCGTCACTTTTGATGAAGGATCCGTGCGGTCCTGGTTTGATCATGGTGCAATTGCCCTCGGCATAGGAAGTTCCGTGTTTACAAAAGATCGAATTGCGGCCAGGGATTTTGCTGCCATCGAAGCAGATCTTGCCAGGATTGCGGCCTATTGATCATAATTGTTGTCAATACTTAGTATGCGTGGATGTATAGCTTTTATCGTCCTGCTCACCGCCTGCGTATAATGTCTCCAAAAACCGGATTCTTCACCTGAACCCAATGCGGTTGTTTACAATATTGATTGGCAGGAAGGATTTGGATTGACGCATGATACTTTAGTTGATTCTATTTGGCAAAAGCCCGTGAAGTTTTATCTTGACCAGCCAGGCTGTTCACCACTGGCGAGGGATTTTTATTTTGGGATATTCCGGCCTTCCGACAATGACTCCACAGCTGAGTTGTTAGAATTAGCCACCACGGATAATGGGCAATTGCGGCCATTCTATCGCTGGTGCCTGAACAAGACCATTCAAATACAGGATGGAGCGTTGGGCGAATATACCGGTGTGCCTGTACGGCGCTACGCAGAAAAATTTCCGATAGAGTTTTTTGTATACATGGATCAGGATACTTCAGGCAGCAGATATCTTGATTGGACGGCTGCCATCAGCTATAGTGGATTTTATGATTATGACAACGATGAGCAAACACACAAGATAAAGAAAGCGTTCGCTGATAAAATGAAACAGCAATGCCGAGGCTGCAGTCAGGATTGGGTAACGCGTATTGAAAAGTTTGTAGGAGATTGTTTTCATTAAAACTATCATCATGGCTAAAGAAGGAACCAAAGAGCTTCCCTGGAAGCTCAAGACGCCGCCGCTGACGTCCGACTACGAAATGTATCTGGATCAAAAAGATGGGAAAGAGGTGATTGTGTGCGTGGTGGGTAAAACCACCCTCTTGTATGATCATCGATGTCTTGCTGATCTGCAGGCCATGTTGAAAAAGCATGGTGATTGGATGGAGTTGGGCAGTGCCGACGAGCAGAAGCCGGCCAAGGAAGGCACCGTTGAAGCATGGGGACGTTCGGAGAAAAATCCGGTGGGTGGCTGGTACGGATTGAAAAAAGGCCTGCGCGGCCGTTTCGGAATGTATGTTCCACCACTGATGGAAAAGCTTGGTCTGGCGGAACTCACGCATGATCCCAAAGGCAATAAGATGCGAGCGAAATAGCTATCGGGAATAATTAGACTTTGCAGAAAATTGGCTGCAGATATTATATTTGTTTTAAATAAGTAACCGATGAAAAAGTTGATCTGTGCATTATTTCTCAGCCTCTCTATATTTATGTCTTTTGATTTGCATGCAACTGCAACAGTTGTTTCTCCAACCATGGAGAAACCTTCGAGTAAAGCACCCAAGCAACTGACCTACAAGCCTTCTTTGAGTCGCGCCGAAGTGGAAAGCTTCATGGGAAGAAAAATGACCTTCATGGAGCGCGTTGGGTTCAAGGTGAACAAGAAGAAATTTGTGAACACCACTAACCAGGTGAATGCCATGGCGGATTCAGATAGGACAAACGGAATGGCCATTGCCGCCATCGCATTGATCGTACTCTTGTAAATCGAAAGTCTGCATCGGAAATCCCGGAGCACAATCCAGGTTTTGTTTATGGCAATGAATGTATTGGATCGAATTCCACCAGCCAATATTTTCCTGGTAGATGGCCTCGGCGCCTTGCTGACGGCAGGAAGTATTTATCTGTTAGCCACGTTTTTTATCGATTGGGTAGGACTGCCTTATGAAGTATTGCGCATACTCACGCTGGCAGCCCTGGGCATGTCAGCGTATTCCTTAAGTTGTCATTTTTTCCTAAAGGGGAACCGGCGAAACTGGCTGATGGGAATCATCGTTGCCAACCTGTTGTATATACTCGCAACCGCAGTACTGCTCCTGATCTACCATGACCAGCTTAAACTTCCCGGCCTGATCTACTTCCTCTCGGAATTTGTGGTAGTGTTTATTTTGGTTCGATGGGAGCGTAATATATTTTTAAAGAAAATAGCTACTAGCTACTAGCTATTTCTGCGATCTGGATTAAAACTTTTTCCTACACGCTTCCAACTCATCATAGTGCGTTTTCAGCTTCGGGATCATATCGTTGATCCAGTTGCGCAGATTGCGTATGGTGTTATGCGAATTTTGCAGTTGTGCTTCCTGATAGGCTTTCTGTGCAGCATTTCCCCTATATTCGCAGAGTTCAAGCACGTTCTCTTCTTTGTCTGAAGAGAATGCGTTCCGTATATCCGTCCACATTCGGTAAATTTTTCCCTTTTGTGTGGTGGCATCGCTCGTGGATTCCCCATCATGTTTGCGAATGGCTGTAATCAGTTCCTGCTTGATCGCTTCACTTTCATCCACCATCTGCTCGAAAATGGGACGAAGCTCCTGGTTCTCTGTCTTCAATAATGTGATGGCTTTCTCATAGCCCTCGATGCGGTCGTTATTGATGTGTACGAGATCATTCAATACCTCAATACGTTCTTCCTGATTGGTCAAATTCGTATTTTTTTGCGTTTGTGGTATAGTCGTAAAACTCGTGCCAGTAGAAGGGAGCGGGTGGCATCATTTTTACAACAGCATAGGTTCATCAATTAAAATGAATAGTATGAAACCAGATCAACAAACACCAGACACACAACCAAAGGACAACAGGATTGTGAATGAAGACAACAGGATCACCAACGATCAGCCAAAGGAATCCATCCTTCCCAATGCGGGCAAGCAGGTACCAGCTATGGCAGAAGTAGATCCTGAAATCGAACTGCCAACTACAAAGCCTTCTACTACGGAAGAGGAAAGGCCTATGATGCAGACACCGGAGAATAAGACAGGGAGTAGGGTTTAGCTTTTATGAAAGAAGGGTCGTCAAATTTATGACGACCCTTCTTTACGAATAGGTTGACCAGCCCTCTGCGGCTCGATGCAACCAAAAGATACGGCAGATCATTTCGACAATTACCTCATCAGCATCGCAAGGGCGAATCATATTGCTGTTTATGGTCTGGAAACCGATAGCCTGCAGCTGAATCTATTGCAAGAGTCCTTTGCTTATTCCTGGAAGGATGCGCAAAGCGAGATAAGGTATTTTCTCGCTGCTTTTGAGGGAAGGGCAGACCTGGGCGACAACTGCGATTTTGTGCAGCAATATAAACGTAATGCAGAACTGCGGACTGGTTGTTGAGCTGCGGAAAGTAGGCTTTGTGGTGGAACCTGTGGCCTTATAGCTTAGTTTTTTCATGCCGCAATCGGTAACCAAAGAGCAGGGATAGCATCGATATCACATCTCCATTTGTATCGGTTTGAAGGGAGCCGCGGACACCAATATGATCCCCCGAAGTAAAATGGTATTGATATTGGATTACACCAATACCTCCAAAGGAAACTGTTCGTTGCTTGTCCCGGTGTATGAGGTAGGATAGGGGAATAGGGTAACCTGTTAAGGCAGGGAAGAGAGTGGTGAGTTCATTGTAGTACGACGAGGTTTGATAACGGACCAAGGCCCCCAATTGAACATCCAGGGTATGTCGTTTGGAACGGATCATGCTATAACCTGCTCTGGCATTGAGTTGTATTCCGCTACTGCCATAGCGGTAAGAACCGTCAACCGGATTGTTGTTCGGGTCTGTATAGTAAATCAGCGAAACACCGTCGTGGATTGTGGTTGTAAGGCCAATACTGATGGATGTCCTTTGCCGAAGATAGCGTTTGTAATCAATTGCAATGGCATAGCCACTCATGTCGCCGGTGCCGTGCTTGCTGATGCCGGTTGCCAGTTGGAAATATTCGGGAAGTCTTTTTGTGCTTGTCTGGGCCGATGAAGAAACTGATATCAACACGGTGAGGAGGAGCAGGGTGTGTTTCATGTTACATTATTTTTGTAGCTACAGAGAATAAAAAACAGTTGTTTATTTTGAACCCCTAGATGACCAGGAAGAAGTAAAAGGCGGCATGGAAGTAAATCCTCATTGCTCTTTCTCTTGCTTTCGTGTATTGAACACCAATATTCCCAGCCAAAACAGGCACATGCCTATATCGAAATAATCGAATTCATTTTTCTGTATGTACCGATAGATGATCTTAGCCGTGTAGAGAAGGACGATGACAATAAAAAGGATTCGTTTTTGTGTGGTGTTTATCATTCTAATGGGTGTTGTGTTTTAAAGATAACAAGTTTTAGGAAGTTTCTTTAAAATTGATTAGCGTATAGATTTTTCGATTCCATAAAGCCCAGGTTTGCTGAGCAATGGGAAAAGTATTATTTTGCCGACAAGTGAAAACACACCGTCTCGTTTTTCTCCTGAATAGCTTGGTTCCTCTTAGCGATTTTCGAATGGCGCGCAACAAGATTCATCCGCGTAAGTTTTCGGATTTCCTGATCAATGTGATTATCCCTTTGGCTATGGGTGTTGCTACTTATGTAGAATCAGACAATAAAGTTTTGCCTGAGTTGGTGCGCAATCACCTGGCCGACGCATGTTGGGCTTATGCATTTGCATCCTATCTCCTGATCATTTGGGATCGGGAAATCAGGATTGTGTGGATGCTTGCGATGGTAGTGTGCGCCATGGGATTTGAGATCCTGCAGTCTTACCATATCGTTCCTGGTACGGGCGATCTTTGGGATGTACTTACTTATATGTTGTTCTTTGCCCTGTGTTTTTTGGCAAATCCGTTTTTTCACAGTAAATACTACAAATACAAACCTTAACCCATGACCAACACGTTAAGAAATCTTCATTCTGTTTTGGCCCTTGTTTTTTTTGTTCTATTGGCTCTTGGTTCAAAAGTAAATAAGCTACACTACGGTGCTTTTAAGTACGATAATATTGTAGAGGATATGTCTGATACCACTCATTATGTGCTATTGACTGATGGCACTAAGGTGTATGGTCAAGATGTTGAACTCAAATCTTCCGCGCTCGGAAAAAGCAGGATAGTTTGTGACGGAAAAGAATACTCGACGGATGCAGTCAAAGGCTATCGAAAGAACAATATATTTTACGGTAAACAAAGCAAAGTCGATTTTCCCCAAAGGATCGTGAGGGGTAAGGTTAATATCTATGTATTATTTACAAGCAGTCCTATCACAGGAGCAAATGGAAGGGAGAAGTGGTATACGCGAACTACCATGTATTCCCAGAAAGGCGATAACGGCCCTATGGAGCTTTTTGTAGGGCAAAACGGGATGAAAGAACTTGTGGCAGACTGCCCTACGGCTGTTGCGATGGTAGATATAGGCGATAAGAAATTGATAAAGGAAATTAAGCGCGACAGTAATTATTTAAACAAAGCGTTTGAGATCTATAACAATGACTGTAAGCCTGTAAAGTAAGCAGCATTGATTTTATTGCTCCTGCGAAGATTCATTTGTCTCCTTTCATTTTCACCTTGAGTTTTGAGCTAGTGGATTTGGGTATGGATGCAACAGGTATTGTATCATTTTCCTATCGCTAACAGCACTGGACAAACTTTAAGAATATTTTTCTATCCCAAAAGATTAGTTTGGTTTCCTGACTGCTTTAGGAATCACCGATTTTGGAATGGTGTCTGCCCTCGGAGGGCCGCAGGAAATCGACCAAATTGTCTCCGATAAAGGACGCAGAAAGATTGGACTTTGGTGGGTTTGGGTGACTAGCCAATCTTGTAATCTGGCTTCAGCGGCTGCTGTGTCGGCCGGTTGCGGAGCATGCGAATTGGGGCCCGAGAAAGTGAAGGGCTGAACGATGATGTATGGTGAGACTTGGTAGGCTGATAGGTCTTTCCAGATAATATCTTTCAAGACGTTGGGATGAATGGTAATCTGATTTTGCAGTGATGTGTCTACACAAAGGAATTCATATTGTGTTTTACCGGCGGCGTCTTCGCGGGCTACCACAAATCCCATGGTAAATGCGCTGTCCGTTGGGACGAAAACGTCCATATTAGATTCAGCGATGCGGATCAGTGTTTTTCTTGCTCTGCCCAATGCAGAAGTGGCATTACCCTCTTTGGTAAGAAATATCTGTCCCCGTACATCGGCGCTCAATAAGATGGTTAGCGTTATGCAAAAAAGATTTCGCATGAGGACAAGGTAGTATTTTTTTACCTTTTCTAATACCAAGTTGGAGGTCGGATTTTGATTTACTCAATATGTTGAGTAAATTTACTCAGTATATTGAGTAAAATTTATTTCATGTTCCAACGTCCTCATTTACAGCTACTTAGGGAAAGGGTTGCTGAG
>JBEISY010000304.1:0-3367 GCA_040375175.1 Chitinophagaceae bacterium | reverse complement strand
TCAGTGAGTCGATGGCATTTATTCAATCCTTGCAGGCAAACCCCGATCAATTCAGCAAGATCTCCGCGCAGAATATTGCCTATGCGTATGACAATTTCGGATTGCCTACTTTCGTAGCGCAATACAAAACCCTCATCGAAAATCATTTGCGTTGAAACCCTTAAGTTTTGTCATCATCACCTATAACAGGCCAGACGATATGCTGGCACTGTGCCGCAATATCACCACGCTCAACCATGCGGATGAATTGCTGGAAGAAGTGTTGATCGTCAATAATGCATCTCCGCAGGATTATGCATCGGTGAAAGCCTTTATCGCCACCCAACCGCAGATCAATTTCAGGTATATTGATGCGCCAGAAAATCTTGGCGTGGCCAGGGGCCGGAATTATGCCATTGGCATGAGCACCGCACCCTACCTGATCATGTTAGATGATGATGCCGAGATGGGCAATACGGATTGCCTGGAGAACCTGGTGAAAACATTTGATGAAACCGAGGGCGATCGAAAAGTTGCAATCATTTCTTTTAAGGTACTGTACTTTGATTCACGGGAGATGCAGGTGAATTGCTTTCCACACAAACAGTTTGAGCAGTATAAACACAAGCATCGCTTTGCTACTTACTATTATGCCGGGGGTGCACATGCTATTCGTAAGGAAGTATTTGTACAATTGGGACGTTATCCGGAAGACTTTTTCTATGGCATGGAAGAGTACGACCTTGGATACCGGATCATTGATGCGGGTTATGCCATCCGGTATGACGATAGCATTGTAATGCTGCACAAAGAAAGTCCGCTCGGTAGAAAAACGAAAAAGGAAAAGCAGGCGATGTTGTGGATCAATAAATCAAAAGTAGCCTGGCGTTATCTCCCCTTCCCCTATTTCCTCTCCACAGCCTTTATGTGGTCATTGGAATATCTCCGCAAAACAAAACTGGATATCATTGGCTGGATCAAAGGCTGGTTCAGTGTACTCACGATTCCATCGAAAGAAAAAAGAAACCATTTGAAACCCGCTACGATGGATTATTTGCGGAAGACGGAAGCCCGCTTGTGGTATTGAGCAATGCCAGTTTCTCCAGAAACAATGAAAGCCCTTTGCGCTTGGCGTCATCAAGATTGTAGCTGATGTTTTGGGTATAATAATGCATTAACGCTTCATGATTGTATGATTCCTGCGCAACAACAGCTTCGAGATTGTTGAGTCCGATGGCGTTGGCTTCGTTGAATGATTGTATGAATGATGCGGGAAGATTCTTGTTGGCCACCCACGCTGCAAAAACAAAGGGCAATCCGGTATGCGCCTTCCAGGCGGCACCGAGATCATACTTAAACGCACTGTGCTTTTTCTGTTCAAATGCACGATCTCCAATAACCACACCAGCTACACCCTCCTTAATCTGGTGCAGGTAGGCTTCACCGTTAGTATCCTGCCAGGTGACGGATTGCTTCCAGTACTCCTGCATGAGGATGCGGGTGAGCATAACGGAGGTTCGGGACTGGTAGTCGAGCAGGATAGTATGGATCTGTTCCAGCGGTTGTTCTGAGAAAATAGCCACGGAATCCACTGCACCATTGCAACCGATGCAATAGTCCGTAATAATATGGGCTTCCTGCAATTTGGGTATAATGGCAACGGGCACCAGCCCCACATCGATCTGGTTATTCAGGAGCATCGAGGCGATATGCGAGGGATAATCCACCATCAGCTCAATCTCCTGCTGCATGGGGTGTTGGGACAATCCGTAAATCAGGGGCTTTGTGTTCAGGTAGCTGACGGCACCTATCCTTATTTTCCGATCCAATGGCTTTCCTGTAATTTTGCCCGCAAATATAACGCAATCCCCCCCATTATATGGATCTGAGTGCATTGACCGCAATCTCGCCCCTGGATGGCCGCTACCGCAGCCAGTTGCATCATTTGGATTACTATTTCTCTGAATATGCGCTGATCCGCTATCGCTTGCTGGTGGAAGTGGAGTATTTCATTGCCCTGGGTTCGAAAAAATTCTTTCCGCTGCGGGTCAATCAATATAAAGCCCTGCGCGACATCTATGAGCAATTCACGCCTGAAAAAGCGGCCGAGATCAAGAATTTGGAGCGCGTCACCAACCATGATGTAAAGGCGGTGGAGTACTATATCAAGAAGGAATTGGAGGCGTTGAAGATGAGTGCGGTGAAAGAGTGGGTGCATTTCGGTCTTACGTCCCAGGACATTAACAATACGGCTGTTCCGCTGATGTGGAAAGAAGCGCTGGAGCACGAATTCTATCCTGCAGTTGCCAACCTGATCCTTGAATTGAAACAGCTGGCCAAGGCATGGGCAAAAATTCCGATGCTGGCGCGTACCCACGGGCAGCCGGCTTCTCCTACCCGATTGGGCAAGGAGATCATGGTTTTTGTAGAAAGACTGGAAGGGCAGTTGGACCTTGTTCAATCCATTCCATATACCTGCAAGTTTGGTGGAGCCACTGGTAATTTCAATGCACACCATATTGCGTTTCCTCGCGCAGCCTGGGTAAAATTCGGCAATGACTTTTGCCAGCGCCTGGGCCTGCAAAGACAGCAATACACTACACAGATAGAACACTATGATCATTTCGCGGCGCATTTTGACGGCGTGAAAAGGATCAACAATATCCTGATTGATTTTTGCCGGGATATCTGGACCTATATTTCGATGGATTACTTCAAGCAGAAAACACGCGTTGGCGAGATTGGATCCTCAGCGATGCCGCACAAAGTGAATCCCATCGATTTTGAAAATGCCGAAGGCAATCTCGGCCTGGCCAATGCCATCCTGGAGCATCTGTCTGCCAAGCTGCCGATTTCCCGTTTGCAACGCGATCTCACAGACTCCACGGTACTGCGCAACATCGGTGTTCCTTTTGGTCACACCATTCTTTCCTTCAAATCCGTTCACAAAGGGCTGGGAAAACTGGTGCTTAATGAAGCGGCTTTAAGAGCAGACCTGGAGCGCAACTGGGCCGTGGTAGCAGAGGCCATTCAGACCGTTCTGCGCCGAGAGAACTATCCCTCGCCATATGAGGCATTGAAAGAACTGACCCGTGGGCAGGAGATCAATGAGAAGACGATTCGCGCATTTATTGCTTCTTTGAAGGTTTCTAAAGCAGTGAAGAAAGAACTCAATGCGATTACGCCGTGGAATTACACTGGGGTGGTGTTTTAGCCATAGAACATTTGGACCATTGAGCAATTGTACATTTGAGTTGCGCGAGGCCGTGCTTTATAAACGTTAACCATGCAAAACCCGATCAACAAGCTCCTCCGATCTTTTATTGATTTTGACTTTGGTAAAATGTTCTATCGGCCGGATCTTCCGCTGGCATATCGCATTGCAAAC
>JBEISY010000328.1:0-3152 GCA_040375175.1 Chitinophagaceae bacterium | reverse complement strand
TCGAGGTGCCGTTTCTCGAATATCGAGGTCACGGGTATCGGGTTGGGTATTGAAGTGGATCGAGTATTTGAATCCAGTGTGAGCGTCCAGCTCATCCGTGATTTGCCTGCTCGACTGAATGAAGTTTGCAAGAAGCTTTTACTTACAGCTTAATGGGGGCGCCGGCACTTTGCCGGCGTTCACTTCACGGGCTCAACCGGTGTGTTCAACCATATGTGGAAGACCATCGGTGAAAGCATTGCGAAGTTCAGGACCTATCCCAGAATTGTAGGCGAAACAGGTGGTAAAGACTTTGTGGTTGCCCATCATTCTGCTAACCCCGATGTAGTGGCCACGGCGTTGTTAAGAGGAGCATTTGAATACCAGGGGCAGAAATGCTCCGCAGCTTCCAGGGCTTATATTCCTTCAAACATTGCCGATGCGGTAAAACAAAAACTGGTTGACGGGGTGAATGGATTTAAGATGGGCTCGGTGGAAGATTTTACGAATTTCATCAACGCCGTCATCGATGAAAAATCCTTTGATAAGATCAGCACCTATATCAGCGATGTGAAGTCTTCAGATCAGGCATCCATTTTGGTGGGTGGACATTGTGATAAATCCAAAGGTTATTTCATCCAGCCAACGGTGATTGAAGCCAAGGATCCGAAATATGTGACGATGTGTGAGGAGATCTTCGGACCCGTGCTCACGATTTACGTGTATCCTCATGATCGTTTTGAAGATACCCTGGCACTGGTAGACGAAACATCGCCATATGCATTGACGGGATCAATCATCTCACAAGACCGGGCAGCGGTTGAGTTGGCAACAAAGAAGCTGGTGAATGCTGCGGGTAATTTTTACATCAATGATAAGCCCACAGGTGCCGTTGTTGGCCAGCAGCCTTTCGGCGGAGCCAGGGCCAGCGGAACCAACGATAAGGCTGGCTCACAATTGAACCTATACCGTTGGCTGAGCGCAAGAACGATCAAGGAAACCTTTAATCCGCCTACGGAGTATGGATATCCGTTTATGCAGGAATCTTAATTAGCTATTAGCTAATAGCTATTTTTGTTTTCGCTATGGTTAAAATACTCAACACATACCAACTCGATCTCACCATTCGCCGGCTGGCACACCAGCTGATCGAGAATCACTACCCCTTTACCAATACCTGCTTTATAGGGATGCAGCCTCGCGGATTGCAGGTGAGTGATAAGATCATCGGATATATCAAAGAATTGTATCCCCAGATACAGTTGCACTATGGTAAACTGGACATTACCTTTTACCGGGACGATCTCCGCTCAGGGCTGCATGTGCCCACCATCACGGATATTCCCTTTTCCATCGAGGGTAAAAAGATTGTGTTGATCGATGATGTGTTGTATACCGGACGTACCATCAGGGCAGCCATGGACGCACTGATCGATTTTGGCAGGCCGGCAAAAGTGGAGCTGGTGGTGCTGGTGGACCGGAAATTTGACCGGCAACTGCCCATTCAACCTGATTATGTGGGTAAATCCATCGACAGCATCATTACACAAAAAGTGAAGGTGATCTGGGGTGAGGAACCGCATGTAGTCCTTTACTGAGCATATTTTTGACTTTTGACTTTTGACTTTTGAATTTACATTAACTTCGCCCCCTAATGCAACTCAGTACAAAACATCTGTTGGGCATTAGAGACCTGCACGCGCAGGATATACAACTCATTCTCGATACTGCCACACAGTTTAAGGAAGTACTTCAACGGCCGATCAAAAAGGTTCCCTCGCTTCGGGATGTAACCATCGTCAATCTTTTTTACGAGAATTCTACCAGAACCAGGATCTCTTTTGAACTGGCTGAAAAAAGGCTTAGCGCGGATACCATTAATTTCACGGCCAGCGGTTCATCCGTTTCCAAGGGCGAAACCTTGCTGGATACGGTCAATAATATTTTATCGATGAAGGTGGATATGGTGGTGATGCGCCATAGCGCCAGTGGAGCTCCGCATTTCCTGGCCAAGCATATCCCTGCCATCATCGTCAACGCAGGCGACGGGATCAATGAACACCCCACACAAGCCTTGCTGGATGCCTTTTCCATCAAGGAGAAGCTGGGCACCTTAGAAGGCAAGAAAGTTGCCATCATCGGCGATATCATGCATTCCCGTGTGGCCCTGAGCAATATCTATCTCTTACAGAAAATGGGTGCCGAAGTAACTGTAGCAGGTCCGCCCACCCTGATCCCCAAATACATTCAGGAAGCCTTGGGCGTAAGAGTGGAATACGATGTAAAAAAAGCATTGCAATGGTGCGATGTGGCCAATATCCTGCGCATCCAGTTAGAGCGCCAGAATCAGGTGCTGTTCTCGTCCTTACGAGAGTACAATCTGGCCTTTGGGGTCAGCAAAAAGATGCTGGATGAACTGGATAAGGAGATCTTCGTGATGCATCCGGGGCCCATCAACAGGGGCGTGGAGATCGATAGTGATGTGGCTGACAGTAAGCAGTCGCTCATCCTGCAACAAGTGGAGAATGGGGTAGCGGTGCGCATGGCGGTCTTGTATCTTTTGGCTGGGCAGCGTGAAACTGCTGAATAATTTTTTCTATCTTCCCTTCATGCAAAGAATCTGCCTGTTCCCCGGAACCTTTGACCCGGTGACCCTTGGTCATGTGGATATTATTCAAAGGGCTATTCCGTTGTTCGACAAGATCATTGTTGGTGTAGGTATCAATGCGGCTAAATCGCCGATGTTCAGCCCGGAACAAAGGTTGCAATGGATCGATGATATTTTTAAGGGCCAGCCCACCGTGGAAGGAGCTGTATACGAGGGCCTCACGATTGACTTTTGCAAGAAAATCGGTGCAAAATTTATCCTTCGCGGGATTCGGTATGTCAGTGATTTTGAATACGAGAAAACCATCGCAGATGCCAACCGGACCATGGATCCATCCATTGAGACCATCTTCCTGACCGGAGAACCCAAATACACTTCCGTTGCGTCTACCATTGTAAGGGACATCATCCGCAACGGCGGTAATGCCAGTCCGTTCCTTCCCGATGCGGTCATCAAATCCATCCGTAAATAAGTATTGCTTTAAGTATAAAAATACTTATCTTTGAGTATAATTTTATACTATGGCAGTGCAGAAAAAAACGGAGGGAAGTAAAAAAAATGAGGT
>JBEISY010000213.1:0-4282 GCA_040375175.1 Chitinophagaceae bacterium | reverse complement strand
CAGTTGTATTAAGGCTTTCAAAGCCCGCATGATTGCGTACCTTTGCAGCCTGTAATGATAAAGATAGGCAAGATAGCGTTACCGGATTTCCCCCTCCTGCTGGCACCCATGGAAGACGTCAGTGACCCTCCTTTCAGAGCCGTTTGCAAGGAGCAGGGTGCTGACCTGATGTTCACGGAGTTCATCTCCAGTGAAGGGCTGATCCGTGATGCCATCAAGAGCCGCCAGAAGCTCGACATCTTTGAAGAAGAAAGACCCGTGGGAATACAGATTTTTGGGGGCGATGAAGAAGCAATGGCGCTCAGCGCAAGGATCATTGATACCGTGAATCCTGATCTGCTGGACATCAACTTTGGGTGTCCCGTCAAAAAAGTAGTGACCAAAGGTGCCGGCGCAGCGGTATTGAAAGACCTCGACCTGATGGTGAGGCTCACCCGTGCAGTTGTCAAAAGCACAAGCCTGCCCGTCACTGTGAAGACAAGGCTTGGCTGGGATCATGACAGCATCAATATCATGGATGTTGCCGAAAGATTGCAGGACGTAGGCATCGCTGCCCTTTCAATCCACGGTCGTACCCGCTGCCAATTGTATAAAGGAGAGGCCGATTGGTCCCATATTGCCGAAGTTAAAAACAACGCTCGCATCAACATTCCCATCTTTGGCAATGGCGATATCGATAGTCCTGAAAAAGCACTGGAATACAAACAGAGATATGGAGTTGACGGGGTCATGATTGGTCGCGCCGCCATTGGCTACCCCTGGATCTTCCGCGAGATCAAACACTTTATGGCCACAGGCGAACACCTGCCACCCCCTACCATTGCAGAACGTATCGCCGTTATCAAAAAGCACCTATATAGCTCCGTTAGTTGGAAAGGACCTATCGCCGGCATCAATGAAATGAAAAGGCACTATGCCAACTACTTGCATGGTTTACCCAACATCAAACATTTCCGCAACACCCTGGTGATGTTGAAGACGGTGGAGGAGATCGATGAGGTGTTGGAAGACATTGAACGGGAATACAAACATGTGGAGATCCTTCCTTCAGCTTCCAAAGCAGTTCATCCGCTCGCTTGCGATCATTGATCATTTCCGTACAGCCTTCACAATGGATTCGTCATCTGGTTCCACCGCAGGATCAAAATAATCCAGCAGTGTGCCATCTGCACCAATGAGGTATTTGGAAAAATTCCAGGCTGGTGCCTTGCTGTTCCAGCCATTCTTTGCAGGATCCGTCAACCACTGGAACACGGGATCCTGTCCATTAGCCTTTATTACCACAGATTTCGAGGCGAGCGGGAAATTCACACCATAGTTGCGTTTGCAAAACGTAGCGATGTCTTCCGCGGTTCCTTTCTCCTGATCTTTGAAATCGTTAGCAGGAAATGCGATGATCTCGAGATTACCCTTTTCTTTTTCATACAAGGCCTGCAAACCTTCATACTGTCTCGTATACCCGCAGTCGCTTGCAGTATTCACAATGAGTAGTTTTTTCCCCTTGAAATCTAACATCAACTTTTTGGTTCCGTCGATCATCGTCACCTGCAAGTCATACAGAGATACTACGGGCGGAACATCGCCCGGGTTGGAACGCACAGATGTATTGGTGCCAAGAAGCCTGTTCAGTCCGGTGAAAAAAGGATACATCGCTTTCAATACTTTCTGCCTGGTGGTCATCGCCATGGAATCTCTGTTTACGATCGCGATATAAGCGATCATGAGCAATACAATTACAACAACGGTTTTCAATAATCTGATCATCGGAATATTTTTCTGATCCACTTTACGTGATCCTTATAAGGCGGATACCACAAAGGCGCATCCAACCAGGTGGGCGTTTTCATGACACTCTTTACCCTGGTAAAAGTTTGGAAACCGAACTCCCCATGGTACTGTCCGATCCCGCTGGTACCCACTCCTCCAAAAGGAAGCGCCTCATTGCCGAGATGGATCAGGCCGTTGTTCACACAGCCGCCGCCAAAGCGTACCTGGTCAATATAAAAATCAGCCACCTTCTTGCTGCCCGTGTAAATGTACAAGGCCAGTGGATAGGGATTCATCGATATCCATTGTAACACCTCCGCATCGGTTTGATAACCGATGATGGGAAGGATGGGACCGAAGATCTCTTCCTGCATGATCACATCACTGCTGCTAACATCTGTGATGAGGGTAGGAGCGATGTACCGATCTTCAGCATCGGTGTGCCCGCCAGCAATGATCTTTCCTTCTTCCAGATATTTCAACAAAGTATTGAACCGCCTGTTGCTGATGATCCGCGCATAGTCCGGACTTTGTTGAGGATCATCGCCATACATCCGGTTAACCTGCGCTGTTAGTAGGGTAATGAATTTTTCACGCACGTCTTCGTGCACCAGCACATAATCCGGTGCCACGCAGGTTTGCCCTGCATTGACGAGTTTGCTCCATGCAATTTTCTTTACAGCAAAAGCGAGGTCGGCCGTTTTATCAACAATACAGGGCGATTTTCCGCCCAGTTCCAGGGTCACCGGGCTGAGGTGCCGCGAAGCCATCTCCATGATCTTCTTACCCACCGGAACGGAACCTGTAAAGAACACATGATCAAAATGATGCTGACCAACCAGCAGGTTACCCACTTCTTCCCCGTCGCCGTTGATGACAGCGATGTACTCTTCCGGAAAATGGGTAGTGATGATCTCTGTGATCACTGCTGCCACATGAGCCGAGATTTCGGAGGGTTTCAGGATAATCGTATTGCCACCTGCGATAGCAGACACCAAGGGGCGAAACATCAGCAGGAAGGGATAATTCCAGGGGCTGATGATGAGGACATTACCGAGGGGATCATAGTATCGCCAACTGGTGGAAGGAAGGAATGGCAATGGCGTATTCACTTTCTCCGGCCGCATCCAGTTGCCCAGTTCTTGAAGGGCATGTTTTACTTCACCATAAAAAGGACCGATCTCCGTTCCGTAGCCTTCAAACTCAGGCTTCCGGAAATCCTTTTTCAATGCATCGATGACATCCTGCTCGCGGCTTTTCACCGCCTGCCACAGTTTCTTCAGCTGCGCCTTGCGGAACGCATAAGGCCTGGTTGCCCCGGAAGCAAAGAATGCGCGTTGCTTCTCACGAATGCTTTCTATTTGGGCAGCCAGGTTGCGAGCCTTTGGCGGAGCAATTGTTGTTGCGGGTTCCATATATATTATTTTTATACCTTCCGGCCCCGCACCGTGCGGGATATAAAACTAACGAATCTCATCCACCTATGTTTACGGACGACTACTTCATGCAACAAGCCCTGAAAGAGGCCATGCTCGCTTTTGAGGAAGAAGAGGTACCTGTGGGCGCGGTGGTGGTGCTCAACAACAGGATCATCGCGCGCGGGCATAACATGGTGGAAAAGCTGAATGACCCCACGGCACATGCAGAAATGATCGCGCTTACCTCGGCTTTCAACTTCCTCGGCGCAAAATACCTGCCCGATGCCAGCCTCTACGTTACGGTTGAGCCCTGCCTGATGTGCACGGGCGCATTGTACTGGAGCAAGATCAGCAGGATCATCTGGGGGACGGCCGACGAAAAGAACGGGCATCATCGGGTAACCGGCAACCAGTTCCCCTTTCATCCCAAAACACAAGTCACCACAGACGTTATGGCCGATGAATGTGCGGAACTCATGAAATCTTTTTTTCGAAGAAAACGATGAGCATATTAATCCTTTTTTATCAACATCGTTTTTGACTTGTTCTCCAACATTTTGCCCATAACTTTGTTTAATCTTCACGCTGCATGACACCTGAAAAGTGGAACTGAGCAGCTATTCAACAACATAAAAAATCATCATTATGGCATTTACATTAGCTCCCCTGCCCTATGCACATGATGCGCTTGAACCGCATATTGATACCACCACGATGCAGATCCATCATGGTAAGCACCACCAGGCTTACGTTGACAACCTGAACAAAGCTATCGCGGGCACGCCCAATGAAAATAAATCGCTGGAAGAACTGGTGGCCCAGGCTGGCACCATCTCCCCTGCTGTCCGCAACAATGGCGGCGGTCACTGGAACCATACTTTCTTCTGGGAAAGTCTTTCGCCAACGGGCGGCGCTCCTTCCGGTGCATTGCTGGAAGCCATCAACAAAGCCTTCGGTTCACTGGATGGACTGAAAGAAAAAATGAACAACGCCGGCATGACCCGTTTCGGAAGCGGATGGGCCTGGCTCATCAAAGATGCCAGCGGTAACCTCGCCGTCAGCAGCACGCCCAACCAGGATAACCCCTTGATGGATGT
>JBEISY010000351.1:0-2988 GCA_040375175.1 Chitinophagaceae bacterium | reverse complement strand
CGGATCTTGGAATAATCCAGCACCTCATTGATCACATTAAGCAACAGCTCGCCTGAAGTCTTGATCGACTTAATATATTTCTGCTGGTCCGTATCCAGTTTGGTCTTTAATAACAGGTTCGTATAACCGAGAACAGAGTTCAGCGGGCTGCGCAGTTCATGCGTCATGGTATCCATGAACTGATCCTTCACATGCTGCGCCTTCTGTTCATTGGCAATGGCTTCTTTCAGGTTGCGGTTAAGACGGGAAACCTGGAAGATCTTGTACACCGTAAAGGCGGCAAAAACGAGAAATATAAAGGAGGTCAGGTGCGGAATGGCATAATCCAGCGAGATGATATCTACCTTATCTTTTTTTGCCTGCTGATTGCGGCGATCCACTTCTGTCTGGATGTCCTGTTCCAATTGTTTCGCGCGCAGGTTAAGATCGTTCTGTAAGGCCACCGTATTATCGGAACCGATCATTTTCCACGCCCTTGCCGGATTTTCCAGCCAGGCAGCGATGACGGCATGCTCATATTCCAGTTTCGACTGTATAGATTGCCGGAGGTTCACCAAATGATCCACCGGCGTGATATCGTCTACCCGTTGAGTGAAGAGGATGGCATTTAGGTTGAGGCTGTCTTCCAGGCTTCGGATGAGGGGCAGTTGGGTCCGATCCCCGGCGATGATCATGGCCCGTACGGCCTGTTCATGCATGTGCAGCTGGTCCGTGATTTCCCGCACCTGCGCACCCAGATTCTGGTATTGAATGATCTGCTCGTGGTTGGCAGTATATCGCTTGATGGCCCGGTTCACCTTCATTTCGAAATAGTAATTCACCCCGATGCCCAGCAAGAGCAGGACCAGGAAGAAGTAGTCTCCGAAGATCGTTTTGAGGTTAAGCCTGAATTTATTCATCCTTCGCATCAAAAATACAATGAAAATCAGCGGGATACGGTAATTTCTATAACGCTAACCTCTCCATGTTTATTGAGTACCAATTGCTTAATTTGCATGGCCCATGATTCCGCAGGAAACCATACAACAAATCCAGAACCGCATCGATATCATCGAGATCATCGGTGGGTTTGTGAAATTGAAGAAACGGGGCACCAACTACCTGGGTCTTTGTCCATTCCATAATGAGAAGTCGCCCTCCTTCACCGTCTCCCCTTCCAAGGAGATCTATAAGTGCTTCGGTTGCGGTAAATCTGGCAATACCATCAGCTTCCTGATGGAGCATGAGAAATACTCTTATGTGGAGGCCCTGAAATGGCTGGCCACGAAATACAATATTGAGATCGAGGAGACCTTTGCCAATCCGGAGCAGCGCTTACAACAACAAACGGCCGAAAGTCTGTTCATTATCAACAAATTTGCGCAGGAGTTCTTTGCCAATATCCTGTTCAATGAGCAGGAAGGGATCTCTTCGGGACTGGGCTACCTGAAAGAGCGGGATTTCCGGGAAGAGACGATCCGTAAGTTCCAGTTGGGCTATTGTCCGGAAAACGGCCTGGCTTTCAGCCAGGCCGCGCAGAAGCAACAATACAATCCGGAACTGCTGGTGAAAAGCGGATTGGTGGTGAACCGGGATGAGCGTCTGGTAGATAATTATCGTGGCCGGGTCCTGTTTCCCATCCATAATCAAAGTGGGAAGGTGATCGGTTTTGGTGCTCGACTCATCCGGAAAAACGATCGGGCCCCCAAATACATCAATACGCCGGAGAATGAGATCTATGTAAAGAGCAAGTTGCTCTATGGTATGTATTTCGCGCGGCAGGCCATCGATAAACAAAATGAATGTTTGTTGGTGGAGGGTTATACCGATGTGATCTCCCTGCACCAGGCCGGCATTGAAAATGTGGTGGCTTCAGGTGGTACATCATTAACGGTAGACCAGCTCCGTCTGATCCGCAAGTATACCCACTATCTCACCATCATCTATGACGGTGATGCGGCCGGTGTAAAAGCAGCGTTGCGGGGCCTGGACCTTGCGTTGGAAGAAGGGTTGAATGTAAATCTCGTTTTGATCCCGGACAATGACGACCCGGACAGTTATGTGAAAAAAATCGGTGCGGCTGCGTTTCAGGACTATATCACACATAACCGAAAAGATGTCATCCTTTTTCAGCTGGAAGTAGCGTTGAAAGATGCGGGTACGGATTCCAGCAAGAAATCAGCAGTGGTGAACCAGATTGCGGAATCCATCGCCCGGGTGAACAAGACCGAAGACTTCACCAGGCAGCAAGACTATATCAAGCGCAGCGCGCAGTTGATGAAGATCGATGAAGAAGGCCTCACCGCGCTGGTCAATAAACATATCCGCGAAAGGATCCAGACCGAAGAAAAAAAACAACATTACCAGCAGGGACCGCCTGACGAATACATTCCCGAAGAGAAGGGCTTTGAGGACCTCAATGAATTGCTCTCGCCAGATGAAAAGCAGGAACACGCCATGGTGCGGGCCCTGATGGAGTTTGGCACCCGGCCCTGGGATGAAAGCATCACGGTGGCCGACTATGTTTTCACGGAGATCGATGAGAATGGATTAGCGGAAATGATAGACAACAAGCCACTCGTGCGCATGATTGATGTCTACAAAGAGTTGTATCAAAAAGGCGAAGATCCCGGTCCCAAAAGTTTTCTCTATCATCCGGATCAGCAGTTGAACCAGATCGCTGTGTCCCTGATGGACAACTCCGAATTTGAAATCAGCCATCACTGGAAAACCAGTTTTGAACGCCACACGCCATCGCGGGATGAAGTGTATCGGGAAGAAGTATTGTCGTGCATGAACTACCTCAAACTGCGCAAGATCAAGCGTCTCATTGCCGAGAACCAGCAGGATATGGAGCGGGCCACCAACCCAGAGGAACAGCTCAGTCTTATTGAAGTGCACCAGCACTTAAAGGAGTTGGAGATTCAGTTGGCCGTGAGGATAGGGACTGTAATTATAAAATGAAAAAAAGGACTTTTGTAAACATTCAGTATGTGATATAACTGTATT
>JBEISY010000486.1:0-1504 GCA_040375175.1 Chitinophagaceae bacterium | reverse complement strand
AACCGCGCACCACCACCGCCAGCCAAAGAATGCGCATCATTCAAGAACTGAGTGCACTGGGCGTACAAACAGGCGTGATGCTCGGACCGGTAATCCCGGGTTTGAACGACCACCATATTCAAAAGATCCTGAAACAAGCTGCCGCGAATGGCGCCAGCTTTTCAGCATACACCTTCATTCGATTAAATGGTGCCGTGAAAGATATTTTTCACAACTGGTTGTATCAGTGCTTTCCGGACAGGGCAGATAAAGTCTGGCACATGATTGAACAAAGCCATGACGGTAAAGTGAATGATTCCCGGTTTGGATTGCGCATGCGCGGCGAAGGTCAGTATGCAGAGATCATTCGCCAACAGTATAAAAAATACAGCGAGTTGTATGGACTCACCGGGGCGAGATGGGAGCTGGATACCACGCTTTTCAAAAGGCCGGGTACACAATTGAGCATTTTCTAATTCAAGCATAAATCAGTTAATGTTATGATGTGACGGAACCTACATCATCATATACCTGTTTGAATTGCACCAATACCCTTACCGGTAGATACTGAAATCAATGTTGCGAGAAAGCATATAGTGACGATGATAAATCGATCGTGCACCTTGTGGAAGAAGGCTTCCACTTTGTTACCCATGTGGAAGTCAGCTACTTCATGACCCTGAAAATAATCTATAGGTATCCCGGCAAATTTTCCCTCAACTATTACGATGGGACTCGGAAAAAATACTTCAAGCCCGTATCGCTTTTTATGTTGCTGGTGGTACTCTATGTCTTGTTCCCCAAGTTTTCAGGACTGAATATGAAACTGGGTAGTTATGCAACAGAAGTAAAAGATATTACTTTGACCACCTCATCATTTGTACAGAAATAAACAGTTTGTACTTTGCACTCAATCATCTTTTGATTCCGTGTCTGGTTTTTTTGGAGAGTATCTGCTTTATGTGTATCAACTGATCGTTTTTCAGCTAACCATGTTATTCGTCTAAACCTCCAGCGGAGGAAGATCCACGTAGGTAAACGGACGCATCGGATCATCAGAAGTACGGAAAGATTTTTCAATGGTGTAAGCCTCCATCCGGTCTGCAGGATATTGATACGAAGCAATCTCCGTGATCCGCTCCTCACTAAGTCCATCCCTGATCCATTCCCGCGCGAGATCATCAGATAAAATACAAGGCATGCGCTTTTTGACATTGTGCACCGCCGCCATCAATGGGTTGGCCTTTGTGGTTACAATGGAAAAGGTATCCAGGGTTTCGCCCGTTTCCTGGTCGGTCCAGGGCTGCCAGATCCCCGCCATGAAAAAATATTCTTTGTCTTTCAGGCTTACATGGTAAGGATAGGCCTGGTCTTTCTTACTCCCTTCTGGTGTGAAGTGCCTCCATTCATAAAATCCGGAGCTTAACACGAGGCAACGCCTTTTCAGTGCAGCATTACGATAGGTCGGTTTCTTCAACATCTCCTCCCCGATGGCATTCAGGGTGTTCTTCGGCGGGTCTTTTTT
>JBEISY010000448.1:0-2045 GCA_040375175.1 Chitinophagaceae bacterium | reverse complement strand
TGTGGATAACTAGCGCTTAGCGTCCGTAATCTCAGGAATAGCCGTTCCCGTTGTTCCACTTGGCATCTGTATCTTCAACAGGTTACAAATAGTGGGAGCGATGTCTGACATATACACCTCCCTGCCAAGACTGCCGGGCTTAATGCCCCAGCCCATCAGCACAAATGGAATGTGCGCATCATATGGATACCAGCTGCCATGTGAAGTTCCGGTAGTACCGTAATTAAGATACCCCGAAGAAAGCACCACCTGGATATCACCCGCCAGCTTTGCATTTCTGCCCTGTATGAATCGTTCCTTAATATTGGCAGGCAAAGGTGCTTCATCGATCTCATCGTTATCAAACGCAAGGGCAACACCTGGCTGTTTCATCAGTTCTTTGATGAAGGATTGCTTAACCTCATCCATATCCAGCTTTGCACTGTCTATCACGGCATAGTCAAGATAGATCTGGTAGTTGGAAAAATTCCGTACCAAACTCTTCACATTGTATTTCGCGGCCACATTGTTCAGGGCCTTGGTGGTCATGGCACCATTTCGGCCACCGGGAAGTTTGTGTTCTACCGAATACTCTGGCGTATTGGCCACCCCATGATCTGCAGTGATGAAAAACAAATACCCGTTCTTGCCAAACTTCTTATCAAGGTAACTGAAAAAAGCAGCCAGCTCCCTATCCAGACGCAAATAAGTATCCTCCACTTCAACAGAGTTCGGTCCATATTGATGACCGATGTAGTCTGGTGACGAAAGACTCACCGCCAGAAAATCCGTGTACTGATCGGCCCCAAGTTCTTCGGCAACAATCGCGGCTTTGGCAAACTCAAGGGTAAGCGTATTTCCATGAGGTGTTGCAGGAAGGATGCCATAATTTTTGCCAGCCATTGCACTGATATTATGCGGAAACACCGGCTTGGAATCGAAAGCAAACTTTCCTTCATGAGCCTTGTCGTCAGGATCACTCATCAGGTATGTATCGATGGGGAACAGCGTGTTCCAATTCAGCTTATACAGGGAATCGGGCATTTTACGATTGTTGAAGGCGTCAACCCAGCCAGGCAGCTGCTGCATATAATAGGTGCTTGACACCCAATTGCCCGTTGATCCATCATACCAGTACGCCGCATTGGCGGTATGGCCCGCAGGAAGAATGCCCCCCCTGTCTTTGATGGCAATGCCCACCACTTTCGATTGATAGTTATTGGCAATGCGTAGTTCATCGCACATGGTGGTGACCTGAAGATTGCGGGGCGACATCGGCGGGGATTCTCTTCCTGAGCCTACGGTTTTGACCGCTGGATCTTCTACACAGTACACCTGCCTGTTCAGCTCCCGGCTGAACCACTCATTGCCCATGATCCCGTTGATGGCCGGTACAGAACCGGTATAGACAGATGAGTGGCCGCAAGCCGTAACGGTTTGTGCATAAGGGATCATCGTATTCTCACAGTTGAACCCTTCCCTCACCAACCTTTTGAAGCCTCCTTCCGTATACCGGTCCGCATATCGATATAAAAAATCCCAACGCATCTGGTCAACCATCAGGCCCACCACTATTTTGGGCCTTGCGGGTGCACCGGTAGTCGTTTTTACTTGTGCCTGCCCGGAAAAGGCACAGAAAAGGGTGAAAACAAGCAGAACATTCTTCATAGTTCAAAATTAGGGTTTATGTGGTAAGAGACCTCACCCTAAACCCTTTCACTATTGCCTATTTTTTGTATTTTTGCAGACCAAAAAATTGATAATAATGGCCGATATTTTTGAGAAACTCCTACGTAATCAAGGTCCGCTCGGACAGCATAGAAAAAGAGCGCATGGTTATTTTTCCTTCCCTAAACTGGAAGGAGAAATCGGAAACAGGATGAAGTTCAGGGGCAAGGAAAAGATCGTTTGGAGCCTTAATAATTATTTGGGGTTGGCCAACCACCCCGAAGTAAGGAAAGCCGATGCAGATGCGGCTGCTAAGTATGGTCTCGCCCTTCCCATGGGCGCCCGTATGATGAGTGGAAACAGTGACCTGCACGAACAACTGGAGGCGGAACTGGCCG
>JBEISY010000204.1:0-4374 GCA_040375175.1 Chitinophagaceae bacterium | reverse complement strand
TACATACAATCCCCGATCTGGCCCTCGCCGAAGATGAGGATACCCTTTTCATATTCAATCTCGTGCATGAGTGGCGCCAGTTCCGCGAGGATATTCTCTGGCGTGTCCCTGAAAATAGGGAGGGATTTCAGGATCAGCACTTTTTCGATGAGCAGTAATCTTTCAAGACCGGTTGACGACATCTGTCAAATTTATGGGTTTTACCATTGCATATGCAGCAGTTTCCCTGACCAGCCTGCTGTTGGCACCCACATAAGAATGGATCAGTTCCATGTCAATCTTGTGCAGGTATTTTTTGGTGATATACATGGAACATGCCTTGGTCCAGTCGAGGTATTGAATCGGCTTCTCCCGGAGTACTTTGGAAATGATATCATCTATCCCGGCAAAATCAATGTCTTTCAGCAATGCCCGAAGCGCATCACAACGATGATCCAGGCTGGTGGTTTCAAACATGGTATTGAAATATCGGCCGATGTCTTTTTTTACCGTGAGCTCAATGATCTCCATGGCATTGGCCACGTTCTCATTCAGGTTGCTTTCCAGTCCATGTTTGGCTTGGTTCATTTTTACTCGATCAAACATACAGGCAAACAATGCCAGCAGGACGTCCCTGATCTCCTGGATTTCCAGATGCAGTGCGCTCCTTAAGATCCTGTGTTCGTCCCTTTCATGAATGATGCGTTGCATGTGCATCAGTTCAACACCATATATAATGTATTCGCGTGCGATCTGCTCCATCTGCCGCAGGGTTACATCGTTTGCGTGGTATTTCGTACGGTACAGGGACTTGATGATGACGGGAGTGAGTTTATGTTTTTCAGACAGCATCTGCGTAAGCAGCTGTTGCGAAGCGGTTCCGCCAATGCGTCCCAGCAGAATAATGATTTTCTCTTCCCATGCCTGGTTGGCGGGATCCTTGAGCATCTTTTCAAGGATCGGCACCGTTTTTTCACCCACTTCCTGAAAGGCTGCCAGTACATGCTTTCCATGGTCCGGTAATAAAGCAGACAATGCCACTAAGGTTTGCATATCTGCAGCCCGGCCAATGGCCCGGATACCCACTGCCTGAACATGGCTGTCTTCATCTTCCAGCAAGGTCCTGAGGTCTTTCTGGCAATACTCATCGCGGATCTGCGTGAGGATGTCCGCTGCATACAGTTTATCCATACGTGCGGTACTGTTGATGAGTACAGCAAGTTTTTCTTCAGCCATGCTGCGGACGGCGGAATCTGCATTCAACACCATGCCTGCAATGGCTGCTTTCTGTATGGTTGAGGCGGGCTGTTGCAGGTAAGCTGTGAAGTTTTCCTGCAATGGGAAAATCTTGGCGATGGTTCGTACCGCTTCGTCCCTGATCTCCGGCTGGGTATCATCTTCGGCTAGCCGGAACAGTTGTGCGCTGATCTCTTCATTCACTTCGCCATTGATCAGTTTGAGGGTCTCCAGTTTTACCTGGGGCGATGGATGGTTGAGGAGACTCAGCGCCATCTCATTCGCAATCGGATCGGTTTTGCTGTTCAGCATCTTGAGGATACTGATCACTTCCAACTCATTGCCGGTTGAAATTTTCTGACGGATGGCCTGTTGGATGTTTTCATCGTTCAAAGAAAATTCCTCCTGGCTGAAATAGCGGGAAGTAATGGTTTTGACGAGGATCAACAAGTACTGCCGGTTAACAAGGATAATACCCACCAGCCATACGATACCCAATACCAACACAATGTCACTGATGGTATACAGGGAAACTTCGTGCTGGATCTTCACCAGCAGCAACAACAACAATCCGGTGATCAGGTAGGCAAAAGGATCCATGATGCCTTTTACAATATTGTGAGCCCGCAATCGCTCATGGGTGGGCAAGGGTTGCATGAGGGTGATCAGGCTGGGCGCATTAAAAACCGTTCTGCATACATCTACAAGGATGAAGGTGGCGCCAAAAAGGTAGAAGACCATTTTTTCTGATACATCTATAAATTCCGTTGCCGCAATCACAACTACCAATGCCATCATCACCAGTGGCGTGATCATCAGGGTTTGCCGCAATCCCATGTTGCTCATTACCCTTCCTGTAAAGATCATTTTAGCCACCAGCGCGAGTAACCGAACAACAGCCTGGAAGGCACTGATGAACGTAGCGAGGTCAACATCATTATGGCTCCTGTGCTTGATCTCGGAATAAAAACCATAATCAATCAGCAGCAGGCAACAGAAGGCCAGTACAGAAATCAATGCGATGTCCCTGATGAAGGTATTCTGCAAAAAGTTGCGCAGCAGGGCCTTCACTTTAGTGGCGCCATGGTGCACGTGTTGATGTTCATGGGCTTTGTGCTCGTGTTCAACGGTAAGTTTCCCACTTCGGTTGATGGCCATGAGAAAAGGGATAGACAATGCCATGCACACCGCAGCTGCATAGAGCATATTCATAGTGCCGATAGACTTGGCCGCAATCAGCGCCAGGGAATACCCGATGAACTTGGCCGGAATGTCGCCCGAACTGATTAGCCCGAACAAGCGCTTGCTTTGCCGCAGGTCAAACAGCAGCGTTGCCACGCCCCAGAACTGGAGGTTGTTCAATAAATATAATACGTGGAACCAGGCCAGCATCACAAACAACATGACGCCGCCATGCGAAAAGTAATCAGCAAAGCGAAAGAACAAAGCACTGGCCACCATCAGTCCAGTCACCACAATGGTGAGCCTGGTCATTGGGATCCGGTGTTCCAGTTTGGAATACAGATAGCCGGTTCCCCAAAGCAATACTGCCGAAAGAATCATCACCCAGGGTAAGGAGGTCATTTCAAAGTTCTCGAGGAAACTGGCGAAGGCAGCAGTGAAAAAGAAGGCAATGCCGGCGCCCTGCAAAAACTGCAGGGTCATCAGATTCCGGACCAGCCACCATTCGCCCTGGTCCACATTCAACAGTCGCAGCCAGTATCTTCTTCTGTCCATCCTTTATCATTTACGCTATGGCAGACGCTGTTTCAACTGTTGCAGATGCAATTGTTTTTTGGGGTTCCGGTCTTGTTTGCAGGTGAGCGTGAAATAATTATGGCTCTCGAAAAAGCGGATCTGCAGTGGGTCCCAATCGGCCTCCTGGCTGATGACACCATAAATGAGGAATTCTCTCTTTAGGCCCTCACTGATTGGTTCAAAATCGTTTCTGCCGAGATAGTCCAGGTCCGCATCGCAAATGATCTGCTCCAGATGGTTGTGCGGGGTCTGCGGAATCTTGGTGGCCATGATCATCCCCTTTACTTTGTCGAGTTCCCAGGGTTTCAGGTCGTCAGCTTCAAGTGTCTCCATCAAAATCTCGCAGCTTTTATCTTCATGGTGATTGTAGGTATGCAGGAAACCGGTGTCATGAAACAGGGCCGCAACGCGCAGTAGCATGATATCATTGGCATGCGTAATCTGCTCACCGTGGGCAATCCTTTCTACCTGGGCCATAACGTCCTTGGTGTGCGCCAGGTTATGGTAAGTAAGCCTGGGGTCCAGTTGTTGGTCAAGCGTGGTGAGCACTTTCTGTTTGATAGCCTGGAACCTCAGTTCGGTCATAATAATCAAATGTATTCAACAAATATGCTGAATTAAAAGTAAGATTATTTGCTTTTATGTGCAATTTCGAAAATCAATTTCCACGATGCCCTAATTTTGTGGGTTATGGAGAAATTCCTGATCGCAGCATTGGGTAACATAGGTGCAGAGTATCAAGGCACAAGGCATAATGCCGGATTTGATGTGGCCGATGCATTTGCCGCCAAGCATGGTGCAGCTTTTCAGTCCGGCAGGCTGGCAGATGTTGCGGAAGTTCGCTACCGGGGCAAGCTGCTCATCGTCATAAAACCCACTACCTACATGAACCTGAGTGGGCGTGCCGTGAAATACTGGATGGATAAGGAGAAGATCGATGCGGACCACATCCTGGTGATCATGGACGATATCGCGATCCCTCTGGCCAAACTTCGTTTGCGCGCATCTGGTAGTGACGGCGGGCACAACGGCCTCAAAAGCATCCAGGAAACCATCGGCACCACGGCCTATCCGAGGCTCCGGTTTGGCATCGGCGGGGAGTACCCTAAGGGCCACCAGGTGGAGTTTGTACTGGGAAAATGGGCCGAATCTGAATTTCCCATCGTCAGACGTAAGGTCCAGGCCTCGGCAGAAGTCATTGAATCCTTTGTAGTTAGGGGTTTGCCGATAGCGATGAATGAAGCAAATAAGCTCCACTTTGCCCCTGATATAGTATAAATCACGAATGATTGATTATTTTAGCGCAGTATCTTGAACTGTCCAATCTCCATGCAGAACCTATAATCTATGAATAACCCAATCGTTCAAGACGTTTATACCATTTTCCAATCTTTAAACCTT
>JBEISY010000224.1:0-4139 GCA_040375175.1 Chitinophagaceae bacterium | reverse complement strand
TTCCGGCAGAAACACCGTTGACTGAAGAAGAAGTGGTTGCCGTGATCAGCAAGTTTGATGAAGGCTGGAAAAACAAAAAGAAAGCCATTGTAGACTCTGTCCTGTCTGAAAACTACCTGTACTTCACCCAATCCGGCCACACTTTCAACCGGCCCAGCCTGGTGGAAACGGCAGGCTCTGATGTATACACACTGCAGAACATAGAGCGGGAAAGCCAGACCATCTTACTTGAAGGCAATACCGCGGTGGTCAATACAATTTGGAAGGGCAAGGGGATGTACCATGGGGAAGCGTTTAACGACAAACAACGATGCAGCGTGACCATCGTAAAGCATAATGGGAAGGTGAAGATTCTTTCCGAACACTGTACACCCATCAATTAAAACGGTTAATATGAACAGGCGACATTTTCTGGCACTAACAGGCATGGCTACCCTACATCAGTTGTCAGCATGTACGCCACCCACACCCAGAGGAAAATTATCTGTTCAGCTCTATACCATCAGGGATCAAATGGCGGCGGATCCAAAGGCAGCGCTCAAAAAACTGGCTGCCATCGGCTTCAAACATGTGGAAACTGCATTCTGGCCAAAAGGTATGACCCTGGATCAGGCTGCAGGCCTGCTGAAAGAAAATGGATTATCTGTTTCCTCTGCACATATTGAGATCCCGATGGGTGAACAGCAGAAAGTTTTCCTGGATACCGCCAAAGCCTTCAATTGTAAAGACATGATCTGGCATGGCTGGCCGGAAGACAAACGATACAGCACTGCAGAAGGTACCCGTGAACTGATCCGGATCTACAACCAGGCTGGAAAGTTTGCACAGGATAATGGCCTGCGTTTCGGCTTGCACAATCACTGGTGGGAGTTCAGGAACAAGGTTGATGGAAAATATGTTTTTGAATGGCTGCACCAGGAGCTGGACCCTTCCATATTTTTTGAGATCGATACGTACTGGGTTAAAGTAGCTGGCCACGACCCTGCAAAAATTGTTGCGCAGTTAAAAGACCGGGTGAGATTCATGCATATCAAGGATGGGCCTGCGCAATGGCATCCAAATCTTGCAGAAGACAATCCTGAACCCATGACTGCAGTTGGCAAAGGCACACAACAATTTCCCGCCATCATCAAAGCTGCGCCTGATACCGAATGGCTGGTCGTGGAAATGGATAAAGTAGCCACAGATGTTTTCGAAGCATTGAAAGAGAGTGTTGACTATATGACCCGTCAGCAATTGGCAAGACTCTGATTCCTTCTTCGGTAGACTCCTCCATACAAACTTCGTCACATGAAACCATTCCGCACATACTGCTTTTTCCTTTTCATAGTGGTCTTATTGTTAAGCATACCAGCCAAGAGCCAGACCTTGATCTATGATGTCACCATTGTTGAAGTGGAAACCGGGAAGCTGATCAGAGATGCCGCGGTGTATATTGATAAGGATAAAATTCAGGACATCGGCAACAGTCTTCAGTTGCAAAAAAAGTATCGCAAAGCAACCACCATCAATGGCACAGGCAAATACCTGATTCCCGGCCTCTGGGACATGCATATCCATTTGGAAGGAACAGCATTGGTGGAAGACAATGAGGCGCTTTTACCTATTTTTCTGGCATATGGGATCACCACTGTGCGCGACTGTGCATCGGACCTGGGATTGCAAGTACTGGCCTGGCGGGACGAGATCAATAAAGGAAAACGCATCGGCCCAACCATCTATACTGCAGGAAGAAAACTGGAGGGCAAAAATTCCATGTGGAAGGGCGACCTTGAAATTGCCAATGAAGCAGAACTAAAGGCCATGCTCGACACCCTGGACAGGGATAAAGTAGATTTCATTAAGATCACCGAAAACACGCTTGGCGGAGAACTATATCTGAAAAGCGTTGCTGCAGCCCATGCACGTGGCTATCGTGTATCAGGACATGTACCATTGGATGTTCGCATTGATGAACTCGTCAGTGCTGGATACACCAGTGTGGAACACGCGAGTTACATGCTCCGACTGGGCAGGGATGAAGCCGGAATTGTAGATAGACTTCGGAAAGGTTCCGTCACTAAAGCAGAGGCATCAACATTGTATACCGCCAGCTTTGACCAGGCCAAAGCCAAACAAGCCTATGCATCGTTGGCCGCAAAAGGTCTTTTTGTTTGCCCCACCCTCATCGGCAGTTATCAACTTGCCTATTTAAAAGACACTGACCACAGCAAAGATGTCTTCCTGCAGTATCTCTCCAAAAGCTATGTCAGCAATTATGCATGGCGCATTGAAAGAATGGCCAATGAAACACCCGCACAACTGCAACAACGCAAGGATGCTCTTACCCTCTTAAAAACACAACTACCCCTCATGCTGGAATCTGGTATCACGCTCATGGCCGGAAGTGATGCTGCAGCCCTCAACACCTATGTATATCCAGCAGAATCCTTATTACAGGAGTTGGAAATTTTTGCCGAGGCAGGCTTAACCTCATTACAGATCCTCCAATCCGCAACACTGGCAGGTGCGAAGTATTTCAAAGTGATTGACCGCACTGCATCGATACAAAAAAATAAAGACGCTGATCTGGTTTTGCTGGATGCAAATCCGCTGGATGACATTAAAAATCTCAGGAAGGTGCAGGCCGTTTTCAATAACGGTACCTACTATAGCAGGGAAAAACTGAACGCCATGCTTGCTGATTCTAAAGCAACAAAAGAAAGGCTAGATCAGTCAAGAGCTCAGTAATATTTCGACAACAATAACACAACCAACGCTACAATGGCGGGCATAGCCTGTACAAAGAATATTCTCTTGGACGCAGTAGCAGCGCCGTAGATCCCTGCCACAATCACACAACCCAAAAAGAAAGCCGCTACATAAACCTTCCAATTTTGATCACTGATCAATAAGGACCAGATCAAACCGGCGGCAAGAAAACCATTGTACAAACCCTGGTTGGCAGCCAGTGTTTTCGTTGGCCGAAACAACTCTGGTTTCAAAGAACCCTTAAAAACTTTGGGGCCTCGTGTTTCCCATGCAAACATCTCCAACCATAAAATGTAAAGATGCTCGAGTGCTACAATTGCAATGAGTATACTACTGAGAATTGCCATGGCTTGGGTTTTGTTGGTCCGGTAAAGATTGTATAACGATGTCCTGATGCGTATGTGCAAACTTGATCCCAGCCGCATCAAATTGTTTGGTCAGCTGCTCTAAAACATGTGCATTCACATTATTGGAGTCCCTGATGTGTTTGATCCAATAGGAGATATCAAAATCGATGGCCCCATTCGCAAACTCTTTGATCCCAACAGATGGGGCAGGAAAGGCCATGACGCGCTCATCGGCTTTCACAATATCCAGGGCAATCGATTTAACCTTATCGATCTCCGTTCCCATTACTACACTCACCCGGGAGGTGATCTTTCGTACATTCTTGCCCTTCGACCAGTTGATCAGGTGCTGGCTCAACAGATCGCCATTTGGAATAATTAAAATTGATCCATCCAGCAGGGTCACCATACTGCTTCGGAAACCGATCTCTTTCATTACCCCTGGTTTACCATTCACTTCGATATTGTCGCCCACATTCACCGGCTTCTCAAAGGCAATGATTAATCCGCTCACCAGGTTATTAACGATGCTCTGCAAGCCGAGTCCAATACCCACGCCCAATGCACCGATGATGATGGTGATCTTATCCAGCGAGATTCCCGCCGCAGACAGCGCGATGAACAATCCCATGCTGATGATGAATATCCGCACCAATAGCAACCAACTGCCAATGCCAATTTTTCCAGTGCGATTTTTGGCCTCATGGGATGCAACCGGTTCTGATCCAAAAAAAGAAACAAGTCGCGACAGGTACATGGAGCAAACCAGGATGGTGGCGAAGATCAATATGCCACTGATCGAAAATTCGTAGCCCCCAATGGTATGTACATCTGTGATAAAAGACAGGATGGGTTGCGTGATCTGTTTGAAGGAATAGAAATTCCTTCCAATCAGGATGAACCAACCGATCACCAGAAATACGTAGAAGACACCTGGAACCTTATCCCCTACTTTTTCAAAATTGATATAGAAAAGGTTTCTGTCGGGGTGCTTATACACATGTGAAGCCAGCTTCAGGGTTTCATTGATCAGTCTCGCTG
>JBEISY010000426.1:0-2259 GCA_040375175.1 Chitinophagaceae bacterium | reverse complement strand
TTTTACCGAACTCCATCTGCGCCGTAAACCTCGGATCGGTTTTCCTCAATACAGCATGACCATAACCGGGAACCACCTTACCATTGCTGAGGGTTTGTTTTACGTACTCTGCAATTTGATCTTTAGACGGCGTTTCTACATTGAGTTCTTTTTGCATCTCGAAGATCCACTTGATCACTTCCTGGTTGGCGAGGCCGTGTAAGGGTCCGGCCAATCCGTTCATCCCGGCTGCGAAGCTCAGGTATGGATCACTTAATGCAGATCCTACCAGGTGGGTGGTATGTGCCGATACGTTTCCGCCTTCATGGTCTGCGTGGATGGTCATGTACAGGCGCATCAGTTCCTTGAAGCTCTCGTCTTCAAAGCCCATCATATGGGCAAAGTTGCCGGCCCAATCCAATAATCCATTGGGCTGGATATGATCACCATTTTTATATTTCCGACGATAGATATATGCAGCGATCCGGGGGAGCCTGGCGAGCAGGTCCATAGAGTCATCAAAGGCGGCCGACC
The DNA here is from genome assembly GCA_040375175.1 of Chitinophagaceae bacterium. Classification (GTDB taxonomy): domain Bacteria; phylum Bacteroidota; class Bacteroidia; order Chitinophagales; family Chitinophagaceae; genus Pollutibacter. Next base: position 1,746 of record JBEISY010000426.1, on the reverse strand, counting down.
AATAGTCTTTTTTAGACATGCCTGCAGCATACTTTTTCTGGAAGCTGCTTTCTGTTTGTAGCGCCATGATGGCCACTACGAATTGGGTCATAGGGTGAGCGTTGAGGGGGAGCGCCTCAATAGTGTCAAATACGTGGTTGGGCACATGGGATCTGCGTTGCAGGATAGAAGTAACCCGATGTACATCATCTTCGGTGGGGAGCTCTCCGATCAGCATCAGGTAAAACAAACCTTCAGGCAATGGCTCACTGCCATCCTTCACCTTAGGAAGCTTTTGTTGCAGTTCGGGAATGGAATACCCGCGGAAACGGATACCCTCATTGGCGTCAAGAAGAGAGGTCTCGGTAACGAGGCCTGTCATTCCCCGCATACCCTGGTAAATTTGGGAGAGGGTTACTTCACCAATTTTCCTGTTACCATGTTCTTTGATGATGTCCCTGATCTCGGTGGCTACGGCGTCTGATTTGGCTTTGAATCGTTCTTTTAACACTTCCATATATAATACAGGTTACAGGTTGCAAGTTGCTGTATGTGGTTACCAGTGAAGGTAAACATTGTACCGCAAGTAACCATAAAGGTGCCGTAAAGTTGTGTTATTTCGGGGCTTTTTTATACAACCAGACGGTGACAAAACCGAAGATCACATTGGGCAGCCATGCGGCAATGTAGGGGTTCAGATTGCCCTTGGTGGAGAAAATGGTTGAGAACCTGTCCGTTAGGATAAAGAAAGCACAGAGGATGATACCCAGTGCCAGGTGTGCACCACTACCTCCCCTGATTTTACGGCAAGCCATGATAGCACCTATGAGTGTGAGAATGATCACTGAAATAGGCGTTGCGAGGCGCTTGGCCTTCTCCATCGTGAGTTCTCTGACCGTTTCAGAGCCCCTGAGTTTTTCCGCAGCGATCATACGGTTCAGCTCTGGCGTAGTAAGCCGGTCTTTCACATACTCATCCCGCTGGAGATCAACCGGCGTGAAATTGAAATTCTTGTATATCTCCTGGTGAAACTTCACGTCTTCTTTGAGATCGCCAACTGTTCTTTCAATGACACCGGTGAGTTTCCACACCTTCTTTGCCGTATCCCAGTTAATGTTATCTGCCCTGAGGTTGTAGACCACCTTCTGGTTTTTGATGGTTTCCATGAAGAAGGTGCCCCCCCCTTTGGCTGTGGTATCGTAATACCTGATTCCACAATAACTGAAGGAATCCACCCGCATGTAAATGCTCTTGCTGATGAATTCCATTTTGGTTGTTTGCGTATACTTCACCTCAAACTTCTTCCTTTTCTCATTGGCCCGGGGAAGGATGTAGTAGTTAGCAAGAAAGAGAAGGATGGCGAGGAAAATACCACCAACCCAATAAGGCCTGAGGATCCTGCGAAGGCTTACCCCACTGGCCAGGATAGCAATAAACTCTGAACGGTTCGCCATTTTAGACGTGAAAAAAATCACCGAGATAAATACGAACAAAGGAAAAAGCATAGCCAGGATGAAGGGAATAAATCCGGCATAGTAGTCGCGGAACACGGTTCTATAATCCAGATTCGCCTTTGCAAAATCATCGGTCTTCTCACTCATGTCAATGACCGTGGAGATGATCGTGAAAAGGATCAGGGAAAAGAAAAATGTGGTCAGGAATTTAAAAAGTATGTACCAGTCGAGCTTCTTCAGACGGCAATTTTGTTGCAATTTAATCACTGTGGCGATACATAGCAGGTCGCAGGTCGCGCAGGTCGCAGGTCGC
>JBEISY010000211.1:0-4287 GCA_040375175.1 Chitinophagaceae bacterium | reverse complement strand
CAGCAGGGTCACGGGCATGCCCCTGGCCTTGCTCCTGATCCTCGTTAACAGTCCATTCATCCTGATGGGATTCTCACAGATCGGAAGAAACTTCGGCATCAAAACTGCCGTGGCCATTGTTGCGTTAGCCATCACCGTAGCGGTTGTCCCCTATCCGGTGATCACGGCCGATAAACTGTTAGTGGCCGTGTTCGGCGGCTTTTTTCTGGGTGCCGGCATCGGTCTAGCCGTAAGGGGTGGCGGCGTATTGGACGGCACAGAAACACTGGCTATTTATATATCGAGGAGAACCCACTTGACTATCGGCGACGTCATCCTGATTCTCAACATCATTATCTTTTCTTTTGCCGCATATTTGTTGGGCATCGAAACCGCCCTGTACGCGATCCTCACTTATCTGGCCGCTTCAAAAACCGTCGACTTCATCATCGAGGGTATTGAAGAATATACAGGCGTAACCATCATTTCGCCAAAGGCCGATGATATCCGGAAAATGATCATCGTGAAACTCGGCCGGGGGGTGACCATGTACAAGGGTTCCGGTGGTTTCGGTAAAGGCGGGATGAAGTTCCACGACCAGCAAATTCTCTTCACCGTGATCACACGTTTAGAGATCTCCCGGCTTCAAACAGAATTGGACGCGATCGATCCAAACGCCTTTGTGGTCATGCACTCCATCAGGGACACCCGGGGCGGCATGATCAAAAAGCGATCCCTTAGCAAATAGCCATCCCGCCCATCATGCATTGACCATGCTATTCTTCCGCTTATCCATCCCATCATTCCTGCCTATCTTTGAAGCCATATATTTGGGATTATGAGGCGTTTTTTCGAGATCATGGGAAACAGTTTCCGGCTGGCTTTGCTGGAACTCAGGAACAACAAACTCAGAACCACCCTGTCCCTGCTTGGTGTGACTTTCGGCGTCTTCTGTATCATCGGGGTACTGGCTACAGTGAACAGTCTTGAAACAAACGTGCAGAACGATATCAAAAAGCTTGGAGACAACACCATTTACATCGACAAATGGGTATATGGCGGCGGCGGTGGCGATTATCCCTGGTGGAAATTCGTAAACAGGCCTGAACCCACTTTCGAAGAAATGGAAAAGTTGAAACAGGACACCGCGATTGTAGGGAAAATAACTTTCGTCGTGGATAACCAGGCCAATATAGAAACACAGAACAGTGTACTCGAAAGAATTGAAGTCTACGGACCCAGTGCAGGATTTGAAACCTTGCAGCCCTTTGAAATGCAATACGGACGATATTTCAGCGCCTCGGAACTGGAAAAAGGTTCACCTATCGCAGTGATTGGATATACAAATGCGGAGGTACTGTTTGGCAGACCAGAAAAAGCCATCGGCCAAAAAATAAAAGTTAAAGGAAAAGAGGCTTCCGTAGTTGGTGTTATCAAAAAACAAGGTAAAGGTGTGTTGGGCGGAGGCTGGGAATTTGATGAAGCCGTGATAATGCCCTATCCTTTTTTCAAACAGGTTTTCCGCGAAAAGTGGTCGAACCCAAAGATCATGATCCAGGGCAGGGATGGCATTGCGCTTGATGCATTTAAAGATGAACTGAAAGGCAGAATGCGGAACATCAGAAGGCTGGGACCAAAAGAAGAAGATGATTTTGCCCTGAATGCCATCAGTGATTTCAGCAAGCAGGTCAGCGGGTTCTTCGGATCGGTTACCCTCGGTGGCTGGTTCATCGGACTGCTCAGTTTGATCGTTGGTGCTTTCAGTATTGCTAATATTATGTTTGTAACGGTGCGCGAACGCACCCCTATCATCGGCCTTAAAAAAGCCATCGGCGCAAAGAAAAGCACCATCCTGGCGGAGTTCCTGCTGGAGTCTGCATTCATCTGCCTGGTAGGTGGAGCCATCGGCGTTTTACTGGTATTTGGGCTCACATTCTTATTGACGAGCCTCTTTAATTTCCCGGTTTTCATCAGTATGAAGATTCTGGGCGTTGCGGTAGGCATTTGCATCGCCATCGGCATCGGTGCAGGGATCATTCCGGCGTCTATTGCAGCCAAATTAGATCCGGTGGTTGCGATCAGATCAAAATAATCTTTACATTAGCGAATGCTGTCGTTCGCGTGGCAAATTCTTAAGCTGACAATCGAGGAATTTTCACATAACAAAGTCAGGACATTCCTCTCTTTGTTGGGCATTGCCATAGGCATATTCTGCATCATCGCCGTTCAGGCAACCACCAACAGCCTGGAATACAATGTCCGATCGGGGATCGATAAACTCCAACGCAATACCATTTTTGTGCAGCGTACCCCTTGGGGCGGTGATCCTTCCATGTGGTGGAAATACCAGCAAAGACCACAAATGGCGCTTCAAGAAGCCGAATACATTCAAAAAAAAGACCAGACGATCAGAAATGCGGCGTTTGTGAGTTTTTACAATGCTACGGTGGAGTACCAGGATCAGGTCCTGGAAAATGTGGTATGGTATGGGGTGTCAGAACAATTCGACAAAGTGCAGGATGTGGAGATCGCTTATGGCCGTTATATCAGTGTGGCTGAATTTGCTGATGCCACCAATGTGCTGCTGATGGGCTATGAAAATGCTTTGAAGCTGTTTGGACAACCCGAAAAGGCCGTGGGCAAGACCATCCAGATGGCCGGACAAAAATGCCAGGTGGTGGGCGTGATCAAGAAGACCGGCAGAAGCCTGGTGGGTGGCTGGGATTTCGACAATATTGTATTGGTCACTGCAACATTCTGTAAAAAAGTGGCCAATTTCAGGAAGCTGGAGTCATTTATCATTGTCCAGGGCCGGGAGGGCATTGCCCCAGAAGAAGTAAAGGGCGATATCCGTTCCGCGCTTCGGGCCGCCAGGCGAATCCCGCCAAAAAGGGAGGATAATTTTTCCCTGAACGATGTGACGGCGATTTCGGGCTCGATGTCTACGCTTTTTACCAATATCAACCTTGGCGGTTGGTTTATAGCCTTTTTAGCTTTATTGGTTGGCGGCTTTGGGGTGGCCAATATCATGTTTGTTTCGGTGAGGGAAAGAACCAATATCATTGGCCTGAAAAAGGCCATGGGCGCCAAGAAATCAACGATTCTGCTTGAATTCCTGCTGGAGTCGGCGTTTTTATGCCTGATTGGTGGGGCAATAGGATTAATTTTTGTATTTCCCCTCACCTTCGTACTTTCAAATCTGTTGAAATTCAATATCTTCCTTTCCTGGGGGAATATCCTCCTTTCCATCACCCTGTGTATCATTTTAGGGATCCTGTCCGGCATTATTCCGGCGTCCATTGCCGCAAAGATGGACCCGGTGCAGGCCATTAGATCCAAGTAGCATCTGCACCCAATAAAACATATGATCCAACGTTATTAAATTGAGAACACAGTTTGGACAACTGTTGTTTTTAATCCAATATCATCAATTTGAAGTGTTATGTTCAAGCTTATTTATGGTGCAATGCTGATGTTGTTTTCTTCCGCAGCATTCCTATTCTCGAAAGAGAAAGATGATCTACCCTGTAAACAGTCCCTGATAGGTGTGGTGAAAGAGATAAAAACCGCTGAAGCAATTTATCTCTGCATTGAAACCCCCGATCACAATATTGTATTCCCATCTATCGAAAATGAGCGCGTTGTCTTGGCTGCTGGTGCAAAAGTGCGGGTATGCTATGACTCCGCAGGCACATTTAAGGAGCATTCACTAATCAGGATAAATCATGTAAGCTACTTACCTTAGCGGTTCTATGCCGCTTCACCTTCTCGCCATTGAATCGTCTTGCGACGAAACAAGTGCTTCTGTTTGTACTGATGGCCGGATCGTGTCCAATATAATAGCTACCCAAAAGATTCATGAACAGTATGGCGGCGTAGTGCCGGAATTAGCCAGCAGGGCACATATGCAAAATATTGTACCCGTGGTGGATGCCGCACTCGCAAAAGCCGGAATCAGGTCGGCAAATCTGTCGGCCATAGCCTTTACCCGCTCACCCGGATTGATCGGCGCATTACTGGTAGGTGCAGGTTTTGCCAAATCCATGGCCCTCGCACTGGATATTCCGCTGATCACTGTGCATCATCTGCAGGCACATGTACTCGCCAATTGCATCGAAGATCCCATTCCCCCGTTTCCATTTCTTTGCCTTACCGTCAGTGGCGGACATACCCAGATTGTTTTATGTAAAAGCTATATAGAGATGGATGTCATTGGTGAAACCATTGATGATGCCGCTGGTGAAGAGTATGATAAATCGGCCAAATTGCTGGGTCTGCCCTACCCCGGTGGTCCGTTGATCGACAGGT
>JBEISY010000292.1:0-3508 GCA_040375175.1 Chitinophagaceae bacterium | reverse complement strand
GACGGATGGTATACTGCACTTCTTTTGGATAATCATAAGATTCCAACTGGTCATCCATCGCAACCACCATGGCATCGTGGTCATTAGGTAGCCCTCCCTTCATTGTGGTCATATAGGAAAGAAGGTTATGGGTAAAAGTACCGATACCACACTCCCTTGGAATGTAGGTACCTACGTAAGCGATCTTCATTGCATTAAATTGGTTTGCGCAGCAGTTTGGGGGGATGCGTTTAAAGGTAGACTAATTCATTGGTCTAACCCTTTTTTGTTTATTGCAGCCAACAGGCAACTATCGCAAAAACAAGCTGTAAGATCAGGCCTCATTTGGCCAGGTCAATTTTCACTTTCTTATTCTTAATACGCTCGTCTTTGATCATCTGTAGCAATTCGCTCACCCGATTTTTTCTAACGGCCACAAAAGAAAAGAAATCCTTTACTTCAATCAGTCCGATATCATCTTTTTTCAGTTTTCCCTTATTGGTAAGAAAGCCCACGATATCCACTTTGTTCACTTTATCTTTCTTACCAGCTGCTACAAATAAAGTAGACCAGGATGGTTTCGGAGGCAAGACTGATTCCTCGGGCAGGGTAAGGACAGCGGGTGCAGGCTTAATAAATTCCGGCACCCTTTCATGGGGCGCCAGAATAAGGATGGCAGTACCGCTTGCATTCATCCGGGCAGTACGTCCATTGCGATGTGTATATGATTCTTCTGTATGAGGCAGTTGATAATGTATGATATACCGGATATACTGGATATCGAGCCCGCGGGCGGCCAGGTCAGTGGTCACTAATACATTTGAACTTCCGTTCCTGAATTTACATAGCGCGCTGTCACGCTCCTGCTGTTCCATGGCCCCGTGATAAAATACGTTCACGATTCCTTTGCTCTTCAAAGAAGCACTTTGCTGTTCCACAAACTCCCGCTGGTTGCAAAACACGATGCTAGAACGGTCACCGATCATGCAAATCAGATTGAAAAGCGTATCCGACTTATCCTCATCAGGACTGTTCAGTATCTGCACGTCTAATGCTGGAGCTTTTTCACCTGATACATAGTTGATGATCACAGGATCTTTTAGCCCAGTGAATGCTGGGATATCAACTGCCTCGGTAGCCGAAGTGAGGATCCGCTTTTTTAAGGCGGGAAGAGAACCGATGATAAAAGAAAGTTCTTCTTCAAAGCCCTGTTCCATCAATTTATCAAACTCATCCAATACGAGGGTTTGAATCTGATCTGTATGTATATTCTTGCGGCGGATATGATCGGCCAGCCTGCCAGGTGTTCCCACAATGAGTGCAGGAGCCTGGGTTAGATTATTCTCTTCGGTCTCCCGCAAATGTCCGCCATAGCAACAAGTGATCTTTAATCCTGTTGCCATTTTTTTGAATACCTGTTCTATTTGTAAAGCAAGTTCTCTTGTAGGTACGATGATCAATGCCTGGCAAACGGGTTTATCCTCCAATAGTCCTAGTAAAGGCAATAGGAAGGCAAGTGTTTTCCCGGAACCGGTATCGGCCAGTAAAACGACTGTATCAGCTTTCTCGTTAGCCTCTATGGATGCTATTTGCATCTCATTCAATGTACTTATGTTAAGTTCGGATAAGACCTTTTCTACTGAGAACGGCGGATTCTGCATAGAGTAAAAGTAGTCTATGAGGAGCGAGAAACTATAATACTAATTAATTTAGTATTTTAATTGCTAATATATTTAGTTTTTCCTAGCTTTGGTTTATGGTTTCCAAGACTGATATCATTGCCAGGCTGCAACGGGAGATCATGCCCTTGCAGGGGTACAAACGCCGCTTGCAGCCTGCGATGGATCAGGGTATCGGGATGTTGGCAAAAGCGTTTCCAGGCCAGCAATTTCCTTTGGGCGCTATTCATGAATATCACTGCAGGGATATGACGGATCTTTCGGTGACGAGTGGATTTATTGCGGGTTTGTTGCAATCCTGTCATCTCCATGAGGGGGCCATTGTATGGGTATCTGCTTCAAGGCATATTTATCCTCCGGCTTTGGCAGCATTCGGCATTAAACCGGAGCAGGTGATTTTTGTGGTCCTGCCGGGTGAAAAAGAGCGATTATGGGCCATCGAAGAAGCGTTGAAATGCAATGCCATCCAGGCGGTGGTGGGTGAAAACCGGTCGCTCTCTTTCACCACGTCAAGGCGATTTCAACTAGCGGTCGAGAAATCGGGGGTGACTGGTTTTATGATCCGGGATGATTTTCCGGGTGCCACAACATCGATAGCCAAATGGCGGGTGCGATCAAAACCAAGTGTTGCGATTGATCAGTTACCAGGAGTAGGATATCCGAGTTGGGAAGTGGATCTGTGTAAGGTCAGGAATGGGCAACCGGGAAGCTGGCAGTTGGCCTGGTCTGGTGAGCACTTTTTGGATTTATCTGCAAGAGAAGTAAAAAAGGAAGAAGCGCGGAAAACGGGATAATATGGGCAGGCGATTTGTAGTGATCTGGTTTCCTTATCTCCATACGGATCTGATGGCGAGTAAAGAAACACATTTGCATCAACATCCATTTGTGTTGAAAGAAAGTTTCCATGGCAAGATGGTGATCCGTGCACTCAACCTTCCTGCCCTGCGTCAGGGTTTACATAAAGGGCAATCCATCGCGGATGCAAGAGCCGTTGTTCCCGGTCTCATGGTGAAAGATTTGGATTCTGCATCTGCAGGTAGGGCATTAGAGAAGTTGGGCCGATGGTGTATCCGTTTTTCTCCTTTGGTTGGTCTTGATCCTCCGGATGGGTTGATCATGGAAGCCAGTGGCTGTGCCCATCTTTGGGCAGGTGAAGAAAAATATCTGCAAGCCATCAAAGAAAAAATCGAAAGCTTTGGGATCACTACCCGCATGGCCATGGCAGACACCATTGGCATTGCATGGGCACTGGCTCACCACGGTGCCTTGCAATTACATATCGCACATGGTAAAACCCCGCCCGATTTTCTGGAGTTGCCCGTTACAGGTTTACGCATTGATGAAGGCATACAAGATCAGTTTTATACACTTGGACTGCGTCACATCAGGCAGTTGTTGGCCTTGCCTTTATCGGTTTTGGCCAAGCGCTTTTCACCTTCCTTGTGTCAGCGCATCAATCAGGCAAGAGGTGAAGAGGAAGAATACATTTCACCCATTGAAGTACCTGAAGCCTTTTCGATAAGGCTGCCATGTCTTGAACCAATTGTAACCCGAACGGGTGTTAACATTGCGCTGGAGAAATGTCTTACGGATCTGATTGACCTCTTGCAAAAAGAACAACTGGGCATTCGAAAAGCAGTTTTCACGGCATTTGCTGCAGATGGTATGCATTACCATGCTGAGGTTATGACCAACAGGCCCAGCCTGAATCGGGATCATTTGATCAAACTTTTTGCGTTGCGACTAGACCATATTAAATACAGTGCGGGCATTGATGTTTTTCTGCTCACGGCAACACTAACAGAAAACTATCTTCCGGCCCAAGAGAAGATATGGCAGGGTCCTGCAGG
>JBEISY010000002.1:0-24361 GCA_040375175.1 Chitinophagaceae bacterium | reverse complement strand
GCGCACAACTGATCATGGCGATGTCTGAAAATGCCCGTAAGAAATTATTGCATGAACTTTTTTCTACTTCGGGTATACATGTCAGTTATATCCGCATCAGCGTTGGCGCTTCAGATTTGAATCCCGATGTGTTTACTTATGATGATTTGCCCGCAGGACAAACGGACACGGCCCTGGTGAAATTTTCCCTGGCGAAAGACGGTGCAGCAGGAACCGGACTGATCCCTTTACTCAAGCAGATCCTGGCGATTCAGCCAAGCCTTAAAATTCTGGCCACACCATGGACCGCACCATCCTGGATGAAAGACAACGGCAAATCCATGGGTGGAAAATTACTGTCAGCGTACCATCGGACTTATGCAAATTATATTGTGAAATACATCAGGGCGATGAAGGCCGAAGGCATTGTGATTGATGCGCTCACACCGCAGAATGAACCCTTGCATGGCGGGAACAACCCCAGCATGGTGATGTTGGCGGAAGAACAGGCGCAGTTCATCAGGGATCATCTCGGTCCTGTGTTCCGTGCGGAAGGCATTAACACCAAGATCATCGCTTATGATCATAATTGCAATAAGCCTGAGTATCCATTGACGGTATTGAACGACGAAGGAGCAAGACCTTATGTAGATGGATCCGCATTTCACCTGTATGAAGGCGACATCACTGCACTATCCGTTGTGAAGAAAGCCTATCCATATAAACATCTTTATTTCACGGAACAGTGGACCGGTGCTAAGGGTGAGTTTGATGGAGATCTGCATTGGCACATGAAGAATGTGATCATCGGCTCCATGCGCAATTGGAGCAGGATAGCATTGGAGTGGAACCTTGCCAACGATCTCGCTTACGGACCGCACACGCCGGGCGGTTGCACTGAGTGTAAAGGCGCACTCACCATTTCCGCAGATCAGTGGCATAGGAACGTTGCGTATTACATTATTGCCCATGCATCCAAATGGGTGCTTCCCGGTTCCGTACGCATCGCTTCGGAAAGCAATGACCTGATCAATCAGGTGGCCTTTATTCGGCCCGATGGCAAAACGGTTTTGATCATGCAGAATGAACAATCGAGAAGCCTCATTGCAGAGATCCGTACAAAAGAGAAACCTGTCTATGTTTCATTGTTGCCGAGATCAGTGGTCACAGTGGTACTCTAGTCGTGCAAAGGCTGGCCGCAGTATTTACAAAACTTCGCATCATGATCGTGTCCTTCTTTGGAACAGGAGGGGCAGGACTGGTTGGAGAGGTGTTCCGCTTTCACGCTTTTAGACATTTCCACGGTGACGATACCCGTGGGTACTGCAATGATGGAATAGCCCAGGATCATGATCAGAGATGCAATGAATTTACCCAGCGGAGTTACGGGTGAAATATCTCCGTAGCCCACGGTTGTGATGGTTACGATGCACCAGTAGATGCTTTGCGGGATGGAATGGAACTGTTCATTGTAAGGTGCTTCAACCACGTAGACGATGGAGCCGAGGATCACACTCAGCACCATGATGAACGCGAGAAACACCAGAATTCTTTTTGAACTTGCTTTTAAGGCGATGACAATGGCCATGCCCTCTTTCACAAAATGGGTCAGTTTAAAGATCCTGAATACACGCATCAGCCTCAATGCGCGGATCACAAGGAGGTATCTTGTTTGCGGGAACAGGATGCTGAGGAAAGTTGGTAATATCGCCAGCAAATCAATTAAACCATATAGACTGAACACATAACGCCAGGGTTCTTTGACGGCAAGAATCCGGAGGATATATTCAATGGTAAAGATGATGGTGATGCCCCATTCAATCAGGTATAACTCATCATTGTATTTTTCCAGTAAGGATGGAGTGCCCTGAATCAGCACCACGATCAGGCTGATGACAATCATGAACAACAGGGCGATATCAAAAATCTTCCCTGCCTTCGTGTCACTTTCAAAGATGACCGTGAACAGTCTGGATCGCCAGTGAGTACTTGTGGAAGACTTGTGCTGGTACATCGTTTAGAGGTAGATCATGAATCGGCCTTCCGTGACCACCTTTGTTTTGCCTGCAAGATTTTGCGCCGTAAACTGAAAAGACCCTTGTAATGTGTTTCCGCTGTTTACTATAATGGTAATCTGTCCGTTTCCTGCACTGGAACCCGCAGAATAGCCACCCGTAGCATCTGTGTACGATGCGGTATTGAAATTACCGGCGCCGATGTTAAAGGTGCCGGTTTGTCCGGCGCTGATATTGTTGATCGATAAAGATACTGCAGTGCTTGATGCATTGACGCCCGTGATCTGCAGGTTGGATCCGTTGACGATCGCATTTCTTGTGGTGAACTCCACAATACCTCCATCGGCCCTACAATCCATATAAGGTGGCGCTACCGGATTGCTTTCTTTCTGGCAAGAAAAGATCGTAACAACCATCACCATCATCAGCAGAACACGTTTCATCATAACCGGGTTTTTAACCTACAATTTAGGAAACTAAAAGCGATTAATTTTTAAAAGCATCCAGCGCAACCGTGGGTCTGCCCTGGTTATCAAAAGCGCCGAGCTTGTAACCCTTCCAATCATTGTGGCATTGCGGTTCCCAGTAAAAAACGCCGAGGCCTTTTTGGTCGGGCAGGTTCTTTACCCTTTTCATCAGGTCCTCAATGAACTGCCTGCATTTATCTGCCTGATCAACCGGCATGCCCACTTCGCATATCATGACCTCCTTACCATACCGTGCAATCATATCCTTCATGTTGAAGTTGGTTTGTTCATTGGCAGCAAACCAATTGTTGGGATCGGGGTAGAGCGACATCCCGATGACATCGTAATTGGTATTGTTGGCTTTCAGCCCGTCAAACATCCATCGGAACAATGAATTGTCGAAGCCATTGGAAATATGCACAATGACCTTTGCAGAAGGGAACACCTCTTTGATGGCTTTATATGAAGCATTGACCATGGCGGAAAAAGCAGCCATATTCTTAGAGGCGCGACCGTTTTCCCAGAGCATGCCATCATTGGTTTCATTTCCTGCCTGCACCCATGTTGGCGTAACACCGGCATTCTTCAGCGCAGTAAGTACCTGCCGGGTATGTGTATCGATGGCAGCCAGTAAACCGGCCTGGTCCAGGCTTTTCCAGGCTTCGGGTTTATTTTGTTTTCCCGGATCCGCCCACCAATCCGAGTAGTGAAAATCGATCATCACCTTCATTCCCGCCTGTGTGGCCCTGAGTGCCTGTTTCACCACATCTGCCTGGTTACACCAGCCGTCTATTGGATTCACCCATACCCTCAGGCGGATGCTGTTCATGCCCACGCCCTTCAGGATGTTGAAAAGATCATCCTCCTGGCCGGATTTCTGTTTGAATTTGATTCCCGAGGCTTCCATCTCACTGAGCCAGCCCACATCGCCGCCTTTGGCAAAGCTGCCGGATTGGGAAACTGAATCTTTGTTGCAGGACAACAGGCCTGCCAACACTAAGCAGGCAACCAATAATCGCTTCATACCACAAATATCTTTGAACCAGCGAGGAATTCCAATGTTTTGTCATCTATTGCTAGGGGGATTGCCTCTCAATATTCACTAACTTTAAAAAAACGACCGATATGCCAGTGTATACGCTCTCTGTTAATGGCAAAGGCCTGAAAGTGGATGTTGCCGAGGATACGCCCTTGTTGTGGGTACTGAGGGATCACCTCAGGTTATTGGGAACCAAGTATGGTTGTGGCGTGGGCCAGTGTGGTGCCTGCACCATACACATGAACGGATCTGCCATGCGTTCCTGCCTGCTGCCCATCTCTTCTGTTGGTGCTGCCAAAATTACGACTATCGAAGGGTTGTCGGCCAATGCCGATCATCCTGTCCAGAAAGCATGGGAAGAGGTGGATGTGCCTCAATGTGGCTATTGCCAGAGCGGGCAGATCATGACCGCTGCGGCATTTTTGAAACAGGTGCCCAAACCCACCATGGAACAAATCAAAAGCGCGATGAACGGCAATATCTGCCGTTGTGGTGCTTATCACAGGATCCGCGAGGCCGTACAAGTGGCCAGCACAAAAACCAAATGATCATGAACAAGACCTTACATCAGGGCAGGAGAAATTTTCTTCGCCAGGCATCGCTCGCAAGCGGCGGTTTGTTCCTCGGCTTCAGCTGGTTTGAAGAAGCCGGCGCTACAGAACAGTTGTTGCAGGTTCTGCAACCTGATATTGATGTTAGTGGGTTTAATAGTTATTTATCGATAACGAAGGATGGCATCGTCACTATTGCTTCACCCAATCCTGAACTGGGGCAGAACATCCGGACCTCCTTTGCGCAGATCGTGGCGGAGGAACTGGATGCCGATTGGTCAAAGGTGAAAGTGGTGCAGGCACCGCTGGATACCAAGCGGTTCGACAGGCAGTTGACCGGAGGATCGGGCGCTATTCCGCATTCCTGGAAGAGGCTGCGCACGGCCGGTGCCACGGCAAAGCAGATGCTCATGCAGGCTGCCGCTACGCAATGGGGCGTGCCGGTATCGGAATGCAAAACCGAGAACGGGTTTGTGTTGCATAGCTCTGGCAAGAAACTGGGTTATGGAGAATTGGCGGCAACCGCTTCAAAACTCGAAGTACCGAAGGATGTGGTATTAAAGGACTTTAAAGACTTTAAGATCATCGGTAAGCCGATTAAGAATGTAGAGAATAGAAATATCGTTACGGGTAAGCCATTGTTCGGGCTGGATTTCTACCGGGATGGGATGGTGTACGCGGTGGTCCAGCGTCCGCCAGCATTTGGGGCAAAGATCAAGAGCGCATCGGTTGATGCGGCCAAAGCTTCTCCAGGTGTGTTGGATGTGGTGACCTTTAACAATAATGTGGCAGTCGTGGCTAAGAGCTCATGGGAAGCGATGAAGGCGAAGAAATTGTTGAAGGTGGAATATGAGGCAGACAAGGCGCTTGAGAGCAGTACAGATCATGAAAAAATCTTTACGGACCTGATGGCTAACGGTCAGGCACAAACGAAAAGAAAGGATGGGGATGTGGATGCAGCATTTAAGAATGCAGCGAAAGTTGTGAAAGCGGAGTATCAGTGTCCATTCATTCCGCACAACCCCATGGAGCCGATGAACTTTTTTGCCGATGTGCGGGAAGATGGGATCGAGCTCATCGGTCCAACCCAGACACCACAGGCCGCACGTAAAGCGGTGTCTGATTTGTTGAAGGTTCCGGAAGACAAGGTCACAGTAGATATCACCCGGCTGGGTGGCGGTTTTGGTAGAAGGCTGAAGTTTGATTATGCAGTTGAGGCAGCACAAATATCGTCCATGATCAAGAAGCCCGTTAAATTGATCTGGAGCAGGGAGGATGATATGACGGGAGGTTCTTACAGACCTGCCGTGCGATATCGTTTTGAAGCGGCACTTGATGCAAGCGGCGATATCATCGCATATAAATGTAAAGGTGTTGGGTTGAACGAGGGGAACAGTTTGCGACAGGATAATTTCCCTGCTGGCGCGGTTGAAAACTATTTGATGGAAACCGTGAATCATGTAACGCCTATTACGGTGGGTGCGTGGCGTGCGCCGGTGACTAATTTCCTTGCGTTTGCCGAGCAGAGTTTTCTGGATGAAATAGCAGAGGCTGCTGGTAAAGATCCGGTGCAGATGCGATTGGATCTGTTGAAGCGGGCGAAGGAAAAACCAGTGGGCGCGATCAAGTATGATATCGCGCGGATGGATACCGTGATCAGGACTGCGGTAGAGAAAGCAGGCTGGGGTAAGAAGAAAGATGTGTTTCAGGGATTCAGTGTTTATTTTTCACACGCGTCTTATGTAGCCCAGGTGTGTGAAATGGTGGTGAAGAATGGTAAGCCCGAGATCAGTAAGATATATGCCGTATCAGATTGCGGTGTGGTGGTGAATGAAAGCGGTGCGAAGCAGCAGGTGATGGGTGCCATCGTTGATGGGTATGGACATGCGATGTTTGGGAAGTTGGTATTCAAAGCGGGTGAGCCGGAGCAGAAAAACTTCGATAGATACAGGCTGATCCGGATGTCTGAGATCCCGGATGTGGATTTGAGTTTCATAAATAATGGCATTGATCCTACAGGCCTCGGTGAGCCAGCGCTACCTCCTACTGGCGGTGCCGTGGCCAATGCGTTGTATAAGGCAACGGGGGTTAGGGTGAGGAAGCAGCCGTTTGTGGATCAGCCGCCATTTAAGAAAGGGTAGATATCAGGTTGGATGTTTACTGAAAATGTTTGAATGGGTATTTGTTGCCGGTTTTCCCAAACATCACAGCAACCGAAGTAGTGAAGAGTGCCACTGTATTTATGTAAAAAATACACACTTGATTTCTTATCATTTGTATTTTTTTTTAAGTTGCTCGAACATTCCGTAAACAAGTTGGTTTTGGGTATGCTCAAACTGCTGTCTGCCATGGATATGCCATGCAACGCTTGCTCCGATACAGAGGAAAGGCCCGCTAAAGGCAAGTGGGGGATCGCCACTGGGTTATTCATGGCGATACTTCCAAAGTGTCCATTTTGTATGGTAGCGTATTCATCCACAGCAATGTTGTGTGGTGAGGGGGTAATACTAGAATCCACCAAAACCCATACTTCTTCAGTTACCATTATTTTTTCTGCATTACTAGGCTTGGTCACTCTAATATCTATTGCACTGAATCAAAGGGGTTCAAGGACGAGGTATGCTTTTGCGATATCTTTATTGGGGTGCTGCATGGTACTCACGAGTGTGATATGGGTGGGCGGTTTGCTTATGTATTATGCAGGTGTGCTGTTTGTTTTTGCTGGCGTCTGGCTGAATGGAAGCTTTTATTGGGCCTGGAGGCAGTTGAAGACACTCCTGCCGGGTTCAGCGAAGCAATTGGTGTAGACTGAATATTATTCAATTAAACATAAACCGGGTCTTCCAATGGGTAGGTCCGGATCATTGATCGCTCACCAATTAAATAAAAAATCGATGATTGCTCAGTCGTTCCAGTATGAATCACCAGGCAGTTTAGCGGAGGCGATCGCCCTGCTGAACCAGTACGGTGATGAAGCTAAGGTGCTTTCGGGAGGCCACAGCCTTATCCCGATGATGAAACTCCGGTTTGCCACACCGGGTTATCTAATTGATATCAACAATATCCCCGGCCTGTCTGATATTCGGGAAGAGGGGGGAGTTGTAAGGATTGGTTCACTGGTGAGAGAATCCCAGTTGGAACATTCAGAGATCCTGGCTAAGAAATTTCCCATTTTCAAAGACGTTACCAAATTGATTGCAGACCCACAGGTACGCAACATGGGCACCATTGGTGGTAATCTGGCGCATGGTGATGCGGCTAATGATCACCCGGCCGTGATGATCGCGCTGGGCGCAACCGTTATGATCACCGGTGCCGAGGGTGAACGGGTAGTGCCTATTGATGAGTTCTTCTTTGGGTTTTACATGACGGCCATTCAACAAGGAGAGATCCTCACGGAGATCAGGATACCGGTTCCTCCTGTTGGTACCGGAAGTGCATATCATAAGCTGGAGAGGAAAGTGGGCGACTACGCCACTTCCGGAGTTGCCGTTCAGCTGACCATTGGCGAAGATGGGACCGTAACATCGGCCGGCATTGGGCTTACTAATGTAAATCCTGTTCCATTACGTGCAAGCCGAAGCGAGGAAGCGCTTGTGGGCAAATCACTCACAGACGAGAATATTGCCCTTGCTGCGAAGTATGCTTCGGAGGATTGCAGCCCAAGTGCAGACCTAAGGGGTTCCGAAGAATACAAGCGCCATGTGACGGGCGTATTGGTGAAAAGGATGATCCTCAAGGCTGCTGAACGCGCAAAATCATAATTCACAAATAGTTAAAACCAACAACGATGACGAAAACGATCAACGTCACAGTAAACGGCACAATACATTCACTTGAAGTTGAACCAAGGCTGCTGCTTGTTCATATGATCAGGGAGGTCCTGAGCCTTACGGGTACACATATTGGCTGTGATACCAGCAGCTGCGGCGCCTGCACCATCCTGCTTGATGGCAAGAGCGTCAAGAGTTGTACAGTTCTGGCTGTACAGACAGACGGAAAAGCAGTGGCCACCATTGAAGGACTTGCTGCGGAAGGAGGACCCCTGCATCCCTTGCAGGAGGGCTTTAAGGAGAACCATGGTCTTCATTGCGGTTTCTGTACACCGGGCATGATCATGCGCTGTAAGGAATTGCTGGAGCACAACAACAATCCTACAGAGGATGAGATCAGGTGGGGGATATCCGGCAATCTTTGTAGATGTACCGGCTATAACAACATTGTCAAGGCTGTCAAATGGGCCGGTGCCAAGATGCGGGGTGAGGAAACGCCTTCCACGGAGCCGGAATTTGTGTGACCACATTATTCATGAACAAAACGCATTACAATGATTCAATGTAAGACTTCGAAAGCCATAGGGGGAATGGGGCATTCCCTAAAACGTAAGGAGGACGCACGCTTCATACAGGGTAAGGGCCACTATGTGGACGACATCAAATTGCCAGGTATGTTGTATATGGATATTGTGCGCAGCCCATATGCCTATGCCAAAATAAAAAAGATCAATATCGAGGAAGCCTTGAAAGTACCGGGTGTGGTGGCTGTGGTCACCGGCAGGGATCTTGAGAAGTATAACCTGCACTGGATGCCCACCCTGATGAGTGATACCCAGATGGTATTGCCAACGGATACGGTGATGTACCAAAGCCAGGAAGTGGCAGCCGTAATTGCTACCACTAAATATGCGGCCAGGGATGGACGTGAGGCAGTTACTGTGGAATACGAACCAATGAAACCTGTCATCGATCCTTTCAAGTCTTTGGATCCTTCTGCACCGGTGCTGCGCTCAGACAAGGAAGGGAAGAAGGACAACCATATCTGGAACTGGAAGGTGGGGGATAAGGCCAAGACAGATGCCCTTTTTGAGAAAGCAGATGTTGTGGTGAAGGAGCAGATGCATATTCCACGAATCCATGTGGCATCTATCGAAACTTGCGGGTGTGTAGCGGACTACGACAAGGTCAACAATCATCTCACGATGTATATGACCACGCAGGCGCCCCATGCGATACGTACCGTCATTGCCTTGGTGGCGGGTCATGTGGGATTGACGGAAGAGAAAGTGCGCGTAATCTCTCCGGACATTGGTGGCGGATTTGGTGGAAAAGTACCTGTTTATCCCGGATATGTGATCGCAATAGCGGTGTCCTTCCTGGTAGGTAAACCCGTGAAATGGATCGAGGACCGAAGCGAGAATCTTCAGGCCGATAGCTTTGCACGCGATTACCATATCACGGCCGAGATGGCGGGAACCAAAGACGGCAAGATACTGGGCACTCGTTTCAAGATCCTGGCGGATCATGGCTACACCGATGCCAGTGCCAACCCGTCCAAATTTCCTACAGGTATGTTTTCCATCGCCACTGGCAGTTACGACTATGACACTACCTATATGGAGTGTGATGCGGTGTACACCAACAAGCCGCCCGGCGGAGTGGCGTATCGCTGTTCATTCCGAGTAACCGAAGCGGTACATGCCATAGAAAGGATCACAGACCGGTTTGCTTTTGAAATTGGAAAAGATCCTGCAGATCTGCGCATGCAGAATTTTATCAAGAAAGAGGATTTCCCCTGGCACTCACCTACCGGCTGGATCTATGATTCCGGAGATTACCATGCGGGCTTGCAAAAAGCCATGGAAGCGGTTGGCTATGAGCAACTGCGCAGGGAGCAGGCAGAGAAAAGGGCGAAAGGTGAGCTGATGGGTATAGGGATCTCCACATTCACGGAGATCGTTGGCGCTGGGCCTTCCAAAGATTTCGATATCCTTGGAATCAAGATGTTTGACAGTGCTGAGATCCGCGTGCATCCAACTGGTAAGGCTATCGCCCGCTTCGGAACGAAGAGCCAGGGCCAGGGCCACGAGACCACCTATGCGCAGATCATTGCTGAAGAGCTGGGCATTCCTGCTGAGAATATTGCCATCGAAGAAGGTGATACAGACACGGCTCCTTACGGCCTTGGTACGTATGCCAGCAGAAGTACGCCAACGGCGGGTGCAGCTGCAGCGATTGCCGCACGTAAACTTCGGGATAAGGCAAGAAAGATCGCAGCCTATCTGCTGGAGGTAAGCGAGGATGATCTGGAATGGGAGCCAGGTAAGTTTTTTGTGAAGGGCGCGCCAGATAAGGCCAAAACCATCCAGGAGATCGTATTCGCGGCCTATACCAATCATCCGCAGGGTATGGAAGCGGGCTTTGAGGCTACGCATTACTATGATCCCCCGAACCTGACCTTCCCTTCAGGTGCCTATATCTGCGTAGTGGATATAGACATAGAAACCTGCGAGATCAAGGTGAGGAGATTTGTGGCGATAGATGACTGTGGCAATATCATCAACCCGATGATCGTCCAGGGCCAGGTGCACGGAGGTCTTACCCAGGGCATCGCTCCGGCGATGTATGAAGAGCTCATTTATGATGAGGCCGGTAATATCCTGAATGGTACTTTCATGGACTACCTGGTGCCCACTGCCGTAGAATCTCCCAACTGGGAAACAGGGCATACCATCACACCTTCACCGCATCATCCGATCGGTGCAAAAGGTGTGGGCGAATCACCAACCGTTGGAGCACCTCCCGCCATTGCCAATGCGATCGTGGATGCGCTTTCGCCTTTTGGCATCACGCACCTGGATATTCCCATCACGCCATTCAAAGTATTCAAGGCGCTGAAAGAGAAGGGTGTTTTCGATAAGTGATTCAATTGTAAACGTGAAAGGCTCGTGCATGTGTGCTAATGACGAGGAATCGGGCCTTTCACGTTTTTTCATTACCTAAAAAACGAGTGCGATGAACGCAACAATTTCAAAGACATTTCAAGTGGCCCATCCGTTGGAGGATGTATGGGCGAATATCACCAACCCGGAAAAGATCGTGGTTTGTGTGCCAGGCGCATCCCTTACAGAAATGGTGGATGCGGATAATTTCAAAGGCGAAGTGGAACTCAAATTTGGTCCCGTTAAGGCCAAATATGGTGGGACGATCAGCTTTCTTGAAAGGAATGCCGGGACACATACCATGAAGATGAAAGGCGCAGGGACAGACGTAAAAGGTAAGGGTGGTGCGGATATGCTGCTCAATGCAACCATGAACGAAAAAGATGGTGGTACGGAGGTGAATGTTTCCATGGACGTAACAGTGCAGGGCATGCTCGCGCAGTTCGGCAGCAGGCTGGTCACAGATGCCACTACACATGTATTTGACCAGTTTGTAAGCAACTTCAAGAACCAGCTGGATGGTAAGGAAGTGAGCGGGTCACTCAGTGCCGGTGCCATGATGGGTAGTATGATTAAGGGTATTTTTGGAGGGAAATCCTGATCCATGACAGAACTTAAGAATCCGGAACAGCTAGGCGCGTTTCTGGATCACCATCATTATGTGGCCGATGAAGACTTGCAGACTTCGCTTTTCCTGCTGTTGAAGCTCAATAAGCCATTGTTGCTGGAAGGACCACCGGGCGTTGGAAAGACAGAAGTTGCGCTGGTTTTGTCGCAATGGTTGGAAGCACCCTTGATCCGTCTGCAGTGCTATGAAGGCCTGGATGTGCACGCGGCAGTGTATGAATGGAATTACCAGAAGCAATTGCTTGGCATCCGACTGCAGGAGTCTGTGGCCGGGTCAGCCGCACAACAGGAGCAAAAGATTTTCAGTGAGGACTACCTGTTAAAACGTCCATTGCTGCAGGCGATTTTACAGAAAGACCGATCGCCAGTACTCTTGATTGACGAACTGGACAGGAGTGATGAGGAGTTCGAGGCATTTTTGTTGGAACTCCTTTCAGCCTTCCAGATCACCATTCCGGAGCTGGGTACGTATACGGCAACGCATAAGCCTTATGTGATCCTTACATCTAACAGGACACGCGAACTTAGTGACGCATTGAAAAGGAGATGTCTCTATCACTGGATCGGGTATCCGGATCTGGACAAGGAGATGGCGATTGTCAGGAAGCGTCTTCCTGATATCGAAGATGATCTGCTTCGCAGTGTCGTGGAAAAAGTGCAGTTCTTCAGGGAGCAGAAACTCATGAAGACACCGGGCATCAGTGAAACCATCGATTGGGCACAAAGCCTGATGGTACTGGGGCACCGGGAGGTGAACCGAAAGGCGATAGACCAAACCCTGGGTGCAATATTGAAGTCGGCCGAAGACATCGAACTGATGCGAAAGCACAGTTGGTAATTTAACTTGCAGTATATGGGAAAAGTGCAGGCATTTCAATCAGCAAGTCTTTCGGAAAGCATCGTTGGTTTTGCACAGTTTGCCAGAGCTCATGGCCTCAACATTGGCATCCAGGAAACCCAGGATGCCCTTAAGGCGGCCAGTATGGGAATACTCTTGGAGAAAGCCCATTTCCGTCAGGGATTGCGCAGCTTATTCTGTACATCACCCGAAGAGATCCTGATATTTGATCAACTGTTCAGCTTGTACTGGAACACCAACCCCATTGATCTTGACCAGAGGAAAGGCGAGGTTACCCTTCAGGGCAGTGTGAACAAGAAAACGAATGCTTCATTGGTAATGCTAGGTTCCGGAAACCTGCCTGCACGTGAGGAGGAGGAAGAAGCCAAACATACTACCGGGGCCAATGAGGTGGAAAGACTTAAAAAGGCAGATCTCTCTTTACTGACAGCCATTGAAGCGGAGCAGCTGGAGGAGATCGCCAGAAAGCTCTGCAGGCAGATGGCCGTGCGGATGCGCAGGAGAATGAAATTCAGCCAGAAAGCAGGACAGCTCTATTTAAGGAAAACCATTCATCGTAGTATGGCCACAGGAGGTGAACCCTTTAAACTTTTCCATAGGGCTAGAAAACCCCGGAAACAGCGACTGCTGATTTTTTTGGATGTAAGTGGTTCCATGGATAAGTACTCACTTTTCTTACTCAGGTTCATTTGTGCCTTACGTGACCATTTCAGGCAATTGGAAGCTTTTGTATTCAGTACTTCATTGAAAAGGATCACCCGTGGTCTTCAATCGCATCAGCTTGACACCGTACTCAAAAACCTGGAAGGGCATACGGACCACTGGAGCAGTGGCACACGGATAGGGGAATGCCTGCAACAGTTCAATGATATGTTCGGAAAGCGAATGCTGAATGGAAGCCCTACGGTACTGATCCTGAGTGATGGACTGGACACTGGTGATGTAACGCTACTTGGTTCCGCTTTACAGCGAATCCATTCACGCGCAAAGAGAACAATATGGCTGAATCCATTGAAAGGAATGAAGAATTACCAGCCATTGGCCAGGGGCATGCAGGCCGCCCTTCCTTCGGTAGATGATTTCAGGTCTGCGCATAGCCTTGAAAGCTTACTTGAACTGGAAAATATGTTGATGAATGCATGAGTCTCTTTATGATATGGTGGCTACGCTCCGGCAAAAACAGGAGCCTTATGCTGTATCCATTGTGGTCAGGCGGGAAGCACCCAGTAGTAGTAAACTGGGGGATAAAGCCCTGGTGAACCGTTATGGTAAGATGACCGGATGGATCGGCGGAGGTTGTGTTCAAGGCATTGTTTTGAAAGAATCTGCAGAAGCGATCCGGAGCGGAAAATCCAGGCTGGTTAGAATCGGAAAATATTTACAAGACACACCCCGTACGGAAGGGGTGGTGGATTATCGGATGACCTGTCACAGCGAGGGTCAGGTTGACATTTTTATCGAACCATTTATGCCTCCATCACATCTTGTGGTCATCGGCAAGACCGAGATCGCCAAATCAATTGTAAGGATCGCCAAGGCGATGCAGTTTCGTGTAACCGGTGTGGCAGAGGATGCCAACCTGCATACTTTTGACAAAGTAGATGAGCTGATCACGCAACTTGATCTTCGGAATGTTAAGACAACACAGAGATCCTTCATCGTGGTTGCCACCCAGGGTGACCAGGATGAAAAAGCATTGACGCAGGCTTTGCAAAAAGAATCGTGTTATGTAGGGTTTGTTTCAAGTCGTAAGAAAGTGGTGGTGATCCGTCAGTACTTGCATGATGTAGGGTTAGGAGAGATGGCCACAGCTAAGCTGCATTCTCCAGCCGGGATAGATATTAGTGCAAAGCAACCTGATGAAGTGGCGATAAGCATTATGGCGGAGCTTATACAAGTGAAGAATAGCCTGCCACAGCCGCTTGAGGAACAGCTTGAGTCGGAAGTTCCGGCAGGGCAGCCGCAATACTATTCCAATCCAGTTTGTGGTGTTCCCGTGGATATGGCCAATCCCCGTCACATTGTGGAGTACCGGGGTGAGAAGGTTTATTTTTGTTGTGACGGGTGCAAAGTAAAATTTGATAAAGATCCGGAGAAATATATTCGGGCGAGGGAATTGGGTCTTCCTCCGGAGGGAATGTAGTACATTGAAGATATAAGTCTCCCATGAAGGAACTGAAGGAAATTGTAAAGGCATATGACGCTGCTGTGCTGGCCGGCAAAAAAGTTGCGCTGGCTTCCGTAGTGCATTTGGATGGGTCTTCTTACAGGAGGCCCGGGGCAAGGATGTTGGTGAGTGACGAAGGTGAACTTACAGGAGCAATCAGCGGGGGATGCCTGGAAGGGGACGCCCTTCGCAAAGCATTGCTCGCCATTTCGCAGGGTCGTAACCGGCTGATCACATATGACACCAACGATGAGGATGATATGACCATTGGCGTGCAACTGGGTTGTGCGGGTGTGATACAGGTGCTGTTTGAGCCCTTGGCAGCGGACAACGGGGTCCATCCGGTAGCGTTGCTACGAAAGGCATTGGCAGTCAGGCAGGCTTCAGTATTGGTAACCATGTTTAATCTTGACCATAGAACGGGCGATCAGCCCGGCACATGCCTGCTCGTGGAATCTAATGGCCAGGTCACAGGGGGTCCGGGAATAAAAGAATTGAACGAGGTGGTAATGGAGGATGCTGCACTTGCTTTTGAACGGAAGCAATCCATCTTCAGGGAATATAGGATGGCCAATGGAGCAGTTTACAATGCATTTGTGGAGTACCTGCACCCTCCGGTATCGCTTGTGATAATTGGTGCAGGTAATGACGCGGTTCCGATGATGCAGATCGCTGACAGCCTGGGCTGGGAAGTCAGGGTAGTGGATGGAAGGAACACCCATGCAAGGCCTGAGCGCTTTCAAGCCGCATGCCAAGTGTTGGTGAGCAGGCCAGAATCCGTGTTGGATCAGCTATCCCTGGACAGCAGGACGGTTTTTGTGATGATGACGCATAACTACAATTATGACCTCGCTATGTTAAAGGCGCTCTTGCCATCAGAAGTGGCGTATGTGGGAATGCTGGGTCCTCGAAAAAAGTTAGACAGGATGCTGGATGAACTAAAACACGAAGGCGTGGCGCTTGATGCAGATCAATTGAACAAAGTGTATGGGCCTGCAGGTCTTGAGATAGGAGCAGAGACGCCGGAGGAAATCGCCCTCAGCATGATCGCGGAGATCCAGGCTGTGCTTGCAGGCAAATCCGGCGGGATGCTCAGAGTGAAGTCTGAAGTCATCCATGACAGGGAGCGTACGCGAATAAGTGTAAGGAATTTATAAGCAGTCATACAGATGGGGTATCAGATCAACCATTGCGGGATATTGATCCTGGCAGCGGGGCAGAGTAAAAGACTTGGCTCTCCAAAGCAGTTGCTTAGTTTTCACGGCGAAACACTGATATCAAAAGTGACGGACCTCGCCAGTGGATTGGGTAGATTTCCCGTGATCTGTGTGTTGGGTGCTTACGCTGATGAGATCAGGAACGCGATAAGGGACACAGAAGTTCATCTCGTATGGAATGATGACTGGGAGGAAGGCATGGCATCTTCCATCAGGATGGGTGTAAATGAATTGCGGCATAGATTCCCCACGGTAGATGGCATCATGATCCTGGTTTGCGATCAACCCTTCCTTGATCGTGAGATCATCGAGAACCTTTTAAGTGCCCAGGCACAATCAGGATTGCCTGCAGCCGCTGCGTGTTACCAGGGTAAACTGGGGACACCGGCTTTGTTCCATCAAAGCCTGTTTCCAGGATTGATTGAACTGAAGGGGGATAAAGGAGCCAGGCTTTTGCTGGAGGGCATCAGGGAGCAGGTAAGCCAAGTGCATTTTGATGCGGGCTCGGTAGATATTGACTCGAAGGAAGACTATCAAAGATTGCTGGACCAAGACAAGTAGACACATGATTATTGACGGATTCAACAGGGTACACGACTATCTCCGGATTTCCATGACAGACAATTGCAATTTGCGTTGCTTTTACTGTATGCCGGAAGAAGAGTATACGTTCACGCCAGCGAGTAGATTAATGCAGGCAGATGAGATCGAAGCTATTGCAAAGGTCTTTGTGGCCAATGGGGTTAATAAAATCAGGTTGACTGGTGGTGAGCCGCTGGTGAGGAAAGACGCCGCCGATATCATTCGCCGGTTGGCGAACCTGAACGTGAAACTCACGATGACCACCAATGGAACCAGGTTGCATGAGTTTGCAGATTCATTAAAAGAATATGGGATCCAGTCGCTCAATATAAGCCTTGACACCCTTAGTAAAGACAAGTTCATGTTGATGACGAGGCGGGACCAGTTTGAACGCGTCCGCGCGAATATTGACCTGATGCTTGACAAGGGCTTTCATGTAAAAGTGAATGTGGTAGTGATGAAGGGGTTAAATGACCAGGAGGTCATTGATTTTGTCAGATGGACGAAGCACGATCCGGTGCATGTTCGCTTTATTGAATTCATGCCATTTAGTGGTAACCGATGGAACAGTGAACGTGTGATGACCTGGCAACAGATTCTTGAGAAGGTCTCAGGTGAATTTGATATTCAGCCTTTGCAGCGGGATAAACATGAGACAGCTAAAAAATATGTGGTTCCTGGCCATGCAGGCACTTTTGCTGTGATCAGTACGATGAGCGCCCCTTTTTGCGGGGATTGCAACAGGATGCGGCTGACCGCTGACGGCAAGATGAAAAATTGCCTCTTTTCTCAAACAGAGACAGATCTTTTGACACCGTTCAGGCAAGGTGAAGATATTTTACCACTTATCTACCAAAGCATAAAGGATAAAAAGAAAGCACTTGGCGGACAGTTTACCGTTGAGCACCTTGAAAAGATTGAAGCATCTAAGTTGGAGAATAGAAGCATGATTACAATTGGAGGGTAAGCGGTAATGAGTGGTAGGGTCTTTAAGATATGTTTATTGATTCTCTTAGTGAAGATTGATCCCTTGTTTGGTCAGGATATGGCAAGCGATTCAGTGGTCACATTGAATGATGTGGTTCTACTGGCTTCCAGAAGATCGGAAGCGTTCATGAAATCTCCCGCTTCGGTTCAGGTCCTTGGAAAAAAATACTTTCGGCAAAATGCAGCACCTACTTTCTTTGACGCGCTCATTCATGTCAAAGGGGTGCAAATGATCACCCCCAGCATGGGTTTCCGGGTGCTGAATACCCGCGGCTTTAATAATCCCACCAATGTCAGGTTCGTTCAGATGGTAGACGGACTGGATGTACAGTCGCCACATATCGGCAGCCCTATAGGGAATGCACTAGGGCCAAGCGACCTTGATATCCAAAAGGTTGAGATCGTCCCCGGATTGGCCGCTACGCTTTACGGCATGAATGCAGTGAATGGACTGGCGGATTTCACTACCCGCGATCCCTTTACAGAACCTGGATTCTCGTTCATGCAGAAAACAGCAGTCTCCCACCTCGGTGAAAAACTGGGCCCCCGTATTTTTTCTGAGAGCTCTTTGCGCTATGCAAAAAAGATTGGCAGCCAATGGGCAGTCAAATTCAATTTTTCTTATGTAAGCGGTTATGATTGGATCGCAAACGACAGGACAGACCAGAATCCCAATGCCAACGCAAGCACTGGGCTCCTTGGCCCTGATAACCCTGCTGCAGATCCCGTTAACGGATATGGCAATGAGTCTCCTAACCGGCGTACACTTCGCATGGGCGGAAGCAGTTTTGTGGTTGCCCGAACAGGATATGATGAGATCGATGTGAACGATTACAGCTTGAGGAATATGAAAGGAGATTTTACTATTCAATGGCGAAGCAAAAAAGGTGCGGAGCTTGCCTATACTGCACGTGCAGCGTTGATGGATAATGTTTATCAAAGGGCCAACAGGTTCAGGCTGGACGACTATCTTATACAGCAACATGCTTTGAGGATCACAACCAGGGACCTGAAGGTTAACCTTTACTATAATTCGGAGAATACAGGCAATTCCTACAACCTAAGGTCTATGGCGGAGAATATAGACCGGGACTGGAAAACAGATCAGCAATGGTTTGCAGACTACACTATCGCGTATAATGCTTCTGCAGGAGGAGGAAGTAGTGTGGCACAACGTCATGCGTTAGCAAGAGAAGCAGCAGATAAGGGTAGATATGAACCTGGTTCAGCCAGTTTTATGCAAGTGTTGGAAAGGCTTCAGCAAGTCAACAATTGGGATATTGGCGCGGCGTTGAAAGTACGCGCAGCATTTGTGCATGCAGACCTGAAGTGGGATGTAACGAAGCGGATGTTGAAAGCATTCAAGGAGCATACAGGTATTGATTTGGTGGCAGGATTTGATTTCAGGCAGCATGTGATTCATCCGGATGGCAATTACTTCATCAATCCTGACCCAGAGAAAACAGGTAAGGACCTTTTGTACAAAAAGGCAGGGCTTTACCTGAGCTTGCAAAAAGATTTTTTACAGGAAAGACTTAGGCTTGGATTTGCCCTGCGTGCAGATAAAAACGATTATTTCAGGACTTACCTCAGTCCGAGGTTAACCACAGTTTGGCAGCCCGATGCCAGAACCACTTTCAGATTCAATACACAGTTGGGGTATCGTTTCCCGGTGATCTTTGAAGCATTCTCAAACGTAAACAGTGGTGGAGTTAAACGCGTAGGCGGGCTGCCGGTGATGTCCAATGGAATCTTTGAAAACGGTTGGTTGCAGAGCTCCATCACCAGTTTTCAATCCGCCGTACTCAACACGGTGAACAGCAGTGGCATTCCTTTATCACAAGCCATTGAACAGCATGAAGGGTTGTTGAAGAAGAGTCCTTACACTTACCTTAAACCGGAACAGGTGACTTCATTGGAAGCAGGATTCCGACGGCTTTTCCTGAAGGGTCACCTGCTCATTGATATGGATGTATATCTCAACAATTACCATTCTTTCATCGCCCAGGTAAACATCAATGTTCCCAATACAACCATTCCGGATTCCATTCCTTACTACTTGTATGACAGGAATAAGCAGAAGCCTTACCGGATGTGGACCAATTCCACTTCTACTTTGCGCAATTACGGATTCACGATGGGGGTTTCCTACAGTCATCCCAGATTTGTGGCAGTTACTGCTAACCTTAATTATGCGCAGCTGGAAAAACTCGGCGAACAGGATGGGCTTGAGGACGGTTTCAATACACCGGCCTGGACAAGCTCCGTCACCATTTCATCAAATGAACTGATCAAGCACTGGCGTATGGGCATGAGTTGGAGGTGGCAAGACAGGTTTGATTGGGTTTCCTTTCTAGTATCCGGTACAGTGCCATCCTTCCATACCTTTGATGCCTTTGTGGAACATGAATTTCAGAAACTGCCTGTTCAAATCAAATGTGGCGGTACCAACATATTCAACAGGCCATACCGCTCATTTCTTGGTGGGCCCTCCGTTGGCGGATTTTATTA
Organism: Chitinophagaceae bacterium; assembly: GCA_040375175.1. Lineage (GTDB taxonomy): Bacteria > Bacteroidota > Bacteroidia > Chitinophagales > Chitinophagaceae > Pollutibacter. Next base: position 4,642 of record JBEISY010000002.1, on the reverse strand, counting down.
TCTCACCTTTGTATATGGCATGAAATGAAGATAACATGGAGAAAATGATCACGGTAAGCAGGGCCAGCGCATTGATCAGTGAGACTGTGCAGCCACTGACTCCTGTAACGACAGCGCTCAATCAAGCAGATGGCCTTGTGTTGGCTGAAAACATATTTGCACCGCAATCCATACCGGCTTATCCGCAGTCCAGTATGGATGGATTTGCATTCGCCTTCAAGGCGGGGTTGACTGCCTATCATATAAAAGGGGAGATGGCTGCAGGCAGCAACAGGGAGTTCATCCTTGAGCCCGGCACAGCAGTAAGGATCTTCACAGGTGCTGCGGTGCCTTCCGGTGCCGATACAGTCTTGGTTCAGGAGAAGGCCTCATTGACGGGGGATGTGTTACAGGTTTTGGATACTAACCTTAGTAAGGGGAACAATGTCAGACCTATTGGTTCTGAGATCATGGAGGGATCCCTGGCTTTGGAGGCTGGCCACCAGTTACATGCTGGAAGTATTGGATTTATCGCCGGAATGGGTGTGCCTGCAGTCTCTGTTTTTCCGAAGCCCCAAGTATCCGTCATCGTGACCGGCAATGAATTACAGGAGCCGGGGGCTGCACTTGGGTATGGACAGGTTTATGAATCCAACTCCCTTGCTTTGGGTGCCTGTCTGTCTCGATTTGGCATCACCCAATACAAGGTATCCCGCTGTGTAGATGATCCAACCCTATTGGCAAGTGTGCTCGGGAATGCACTGGATCAGGCTGACCTTGTGCTGATGACCGGGGGTGTCAGTGTGGGCGACTATGATTTCACCTTGCAGGCATTTAGGGCGGTTGGGGTGATCCCGGTTTTTCATAAGATCAAACAGAAGCCAGGCAAACCGATCCTGTTTGGAATGAAGGGTAGTAAAGCAGTATTTGGACTGCCTGGTAACCCCGCATCAGTGCTCACCTGTTTTTACGAATATGTGTTGCCTGCAATCGGGATGATGATGCAGCGGTCAGCATCTTTGCAACAAACAAGAATGCCAATAGCCCAGGACTACAGAAAGCCTGCAGGCCTGACACATTTCCTTAAGGCAAGGACCAACGGGGAGCAAGTATGGCTTCAAACGGGCCAGGAATCATATAAACTCTCCTCATTTGCTACTGCCAACTGCCTGGTTGCTTTACCTGAAGACATGGTCTTCGTTTCGCAAGGGCAAGAAGTGGAAGTGCATTTGTTTCCCTAAATTGGTTGATATGGATTGGTTGCAGTTGTTTCCGGTATTGCTTTTTATAGTGGCTTTTTTATACGCCGCGGTTGGTCATGGGGGGGCTAGTGGATATTTGGCCCTGATGGTTTTGTTTGGCATGGCTCCCGAATTCATGAAGACAACCGCACTGCTGCTGAACCTATTTGTTTCCTTTACGGCTTTCCTGATGTTTTACCGGAGCGGACATTTTTCCTGGAAAATATTCTGGCCATTTGCCCTTGCTTCCATCCCCAGTTCATTTCTTGGGGGGATGATCTCACTGGATGATCAATTGTACAAGAAGATGCTTGGATTCCTTTTGCTTATTCCTGTAGCGAGACTTCTATTTCTTCCCAACACCGGTGATGAAGGGTTGAAACCATCTAGTCCGATCATTTCCCTGTGTATTGGTGCTGTGATCGGCTTTTTGTCCGGCCTCATTGGCATTGGTGGCGGTATAATTCTGTCCCCGGTGTTATTGATGCTTGCATGGACCAACCAGAAACAAACCGCGGCCATCAGTGCAATGTTTATTTTCGTAAATTCATTATCCGGCTTGGGAGGCCAGTTGACAAAAGGGATCGGGATACAGCAGGATATGCTTATTTACGTTGCTACTGCTTTCGTCGGTGGCTCCCTTGGTGCTTGGTTCGGAGCCCGGAAGTTGAATCCAAACGTATTGAAATTCGTTCTTGCCGGAGTGTTGCTCATTGCTTCCGTTAAGCTCATCATAACCTGATAAAGAAGATGATCGAAGTGCTTTTTTTTGGACAGCTGACCGATATCACGAGAATATCCTCGCTGTCTCTCGATTCATTCAGCGATACAGATAGCCTGGTGAGTCATCTGCAACAAAGGTTTCCGGACCTCGCTAAAGCGAAATACATGATTGCAGTAGACAACCACGTGATCAATTCAGCGATATCGTTGAAACCCGGCAGCAGGATTGCATTCATGCCGCCATTTTCCGGAGGATAAAATGCAGGAACCAAAAGCATATGACCGCTATTCACGTCAGCTGATCCTGAAGGACTTTGGCCCGGCGGCCCAGGAGAAACTCAGGAAAGGAAGTGTGTTGATCATCGGCGCAGGCGGATTAGGATGTCCAATCATTCAATATCTCGTAGCAGCCGGGGTGGGACGTATCGGCATCGCGGACCACGACAAGGTCAGCCTGTCTAACCTACACCGACAGATCCTATTTGGCGTGGAGGATATCGATGCGTATAAAGTGGATGTGGTTAAGCGAAAAATGCATGCCATGGATCCCGCTGTTGACATCCATTGTTGGAGAGAACAATGGATGCATAACCATTGCCTGGAATATTTCCCGCAATATGATGTGATCGTTGATGCAACGGATAATTTTGCTTCCCGTTATATGATCAACGATGCGGCCGTGCTTACTGGGAAGCCCCTGGTCTTTGGAGCTGTTTCAGCATATGAAGGCCAAGTGGCTGTCTTCAATGTGCGTCCAAAAGGTGGCGGTGATGCCGTTAACTATCGGGATCTATTCCCGGATCCGCCCAAAGACGGGGAGGTGCTTAACTGTTCCGAAACCGGGGTATTGGGTGTGCTTCCCGGTATCATCGGCTGTCTTCAGGCCGCGGAAGTGATCAAATTGCTTACCGGCATCGGAATGCCACTTGCCAACCGCCTACTCACCTACCAACTACTGAACCAGTCTTTTTTCACACTGCAGCTGAGTCCCCATCCTGAATCAAGAAAAAGGCTGGCGATCAATGCGGAAAACTTTCTCGCCACTGACTATGTACGTCTCTGCCAGGTTCCGGGAGAAGGGGTCATGGAACTGGGGGTGGAGACCTGGCATCAACAGCGCAATGAATATCTGCTGGTGGATGTCAGAGAACCTGATGAGCAGCCAAGGCTTGATGAGATGTGCTCGGCATTACACTTGGACTATGTCCAAATGCCTTTGTCGTCATTCTCTCCTGACCGCTTACCCATTCCTGCACAAGGGAGCCTATTGATGGTGTGTAAATCAGGGCGAAGAAGCGCCAGAGCCACAGCCATGGTTATGAACAATCGTCCGGATATACCTGTTTTCAGCCTGAAAGGTGGTGTGGATGCCATGATAGAATCCAAAATATTATAAGATATGGAAACGAGGAAAGTCAGGAATATTTTTATGCAGGGCCCAGTAGAGCCGGGATTCATTGCAGAAAGCATTGCCAAGCATGCTACCAATACGGCCATTGGCGGACACAGCATTTTTCTGGGTCAGGTCAGGGCGGATGAAGTCAATGGAAAGAAAGTGGCTGCCATTGAATACACCAGCCATACAGAGATGGCCCTCGAGAAAATGCATGAGATCCGCCAGGATATCTTTGCGAAATATCCACTGACTTGTATGCATGTTCATCACAGTCTGGGGGCTGTGAGGGCAGGAGAGATCTGTTTATTCGTTTTTACTTCGTCTGCACATCGGAAAGCAGCGATCGACGCATGCGAGGAGTGTGTTGAACGGATCAAGGCAGAGCTTCCGGTTTGGGGTAAAGAGATCTTTGAAGGGGAAGGATATCAATGGAAAGTGAATCAATAACTATGGTCAACATAACCCAGAAATCAACCACGCATCGAAAAGCCATCGCCATGGCCATAGTGAAAGTATCCAGTCAGGATACCATAGATGCTGTGGTGAACAGGAAGGTTCCTAAAGGGGATGTTTTTGAATTTAGCAGGGCTGCGGGCTTGTTTGCCTGCAAAAAAACCTATGAAGTCATCCCGGACTGCCATCCCCTGCCGGTAGAATATACATCCATCACGCATGAGGTTAAGGGATTGGAGATATGGATCAGGGTGGAAGTTCATACTGTCTACAAAACAGGCGTTGAGGTAGAGGCCATGCATGGGGCAGCCATTACAGCCCTTACCATGTATGATATGCTGAAGCCTATTGACAAGCAGATCGAAATCTCCTCCATCCGGCTTGAAGAAAAGAAAGGTGGGAAAACCGATATCAAGTACGCCTATCCTGACACTGTGAAAGTGGCAGTGGTGACATGCAGTGATAGTGTGAGCAGGGGCCTGAACCAGGACAAGAGCGGGGACGTGATCGAGGAGCGACTAAAGAAGCATCGGCTAACTGTGGCCACTCGTATCGCCATTGCAGATGAATTGGAGCAGATCAGGGATCTTGCGAGAAAGCTGATCAACGAGCAATACCAGCTTATTCTATTTACAGGGGGCACCGGTTTATCTCCACGGGATGTTACTCCGGATGCAGTAAGACCCTTGATAGAAAGGGAGGTTCCCGGCATTATGGAAGTGGCACGTGACTATGGGCAACAAAGAACCCCATATGCTATGCTGAGCAGGGGTATTGCCGGATTTGCAGGTGACAGCCTTCTGATCACGCTTCCCGGTTCACCACGGGGTGCAGAAGAAAGTATGGATGC
>JBEISY010000065.1:0-7715 GCA_040375175.1 Chitinophagaceae bacterium | reverse complement strand
CCGATGTTCCCCTGTAAAACAAAACAGGTGGCGGATCCGGGCAGTTTTTCAATCTTTTCGGGTATTCTTCACCGTGATATAGCATGGCACTGATCTGCAAACGTTCCATCGTTCTCAATTCTTTCTCGGCACGTCGCAGATCACGGTTGGTTGTAATCGCTCGGGCGCGTACAGGACCGATGCCGGGAATTTTTTCCAGCCTCGATATCGGTGTGTGAAAAACGGCCCGGGCTGATCCCAGCTGTTCCAGTAAAATACGATGTTGGATGCATCCGATCTGCGGCACCATCGTCAACGCGATGGCATGGATCACCTCCTCAGCGTTCACGCTCATGGTGTAAAGCTACATTCAGCAAGAGGCTATTTGCTCAGTACTTGCAACTCCGTCCGGCGGTTTTTTGCACGGCCATCTTCGGTGTTATTATCGGCTACTGCGCGTGTTTCCCCGAAGCCTTTTGATTTCAGCCTCGTTGCAGGGATGCCTTTTTTGATCAGGTAATCTACCACGGCTTTCGCGCGGTTATTAGAAAGCAGCAGGTTGTCTGCAGGTTTACCCACATTGTCTGTATGGCCGTTGATCTGCACCACCATCGTCGGATTTTCCTGCATGAGGTCAACCAGGTTATCGAGCTCCGCTTGTGATGCGGGCTTCAGGTCAAATTTTTTGGTATCGAAAAAGATATTCTTCAACACCACATTTGCATTCACTTCAATGGGTTGCAAGGGGATGTCTACCTGGAACACAGAATCATTCACCGGGTTGGTGAGCGAGAAATTTTCCGAATAGAAGAGGTATCCTTTGCGGTTTACATTAAATGCATAATCTTTTCCGATGGGCAGCGTAATGAGGTATTCACCGAGTTCATCGGTCTGCACTTTTGACGATCGCAGTCCCGTCTTCAGGTCTTTCAATTCAACGGCACTCGGTAGTCCTTCTTTTGTTTTGGCATCATAGACTCTGCCTTTTACCCAAAGTGTTTTGATGGGCCTCACGTCTTCACGGATAGTGAAACTGTAGAGGTCCAATGCGCCGCGGGAATCTGAGCGATCACTTGCATAGTATGCGGTACTGCCATCGGCCGTCACAAACAAGGTTGCTTCGTCATCAATGGTGTTGATGGGATAGCCCAGGTTCTCCGGCTTGTCCCAATGACCTGTGCTGTCTTTCCGTACCAGGAAAAGATCCATTTTTCCATAACCCTGCAATCCTGAGGAAGCAAAATACAAAGTCTGGTTATCGGCATGAATGAACGGCGATGTTTCATCGCCGGGTGTATTGATCTCGGGCCCCATATTCATGGGCGGACCCCACTTGCCATCAGGCATGATATAAGAGACGTAGAGGTCTGATCCGCCAAATCCATTCGGTTCTCTTGCGGTAAAATACAAAGCTCTTTTATCTGGTGCTAGGGAAGGTTGTGATTCCCAGAATTCCGAGTTCACCACCTGGCCCATATTGAGTGGACTGCTCCATCCTTTTTTGGTCAGTGCTGAATAGAATAAATCGCATCCGCCGAAACCACCGGGTGCATCACAGCTCGTGAACACCAGCAGTTTACCATCCTGCGAAATATTCTGTGCCCCTTCATTGCGGTCCGTGTTGATCTCGCCTGGTAAGGGTGTTGCGAACAACCATGATCCGTCTGCTTTTTTATCGGTCCCAAAAAAATCTTCGTTCATATAATTCACCTGTCTGGTGAATATCATTTGATTGCCATCAATGGTGAGCGATGGAAAGTATTCGGGATATTTCGTATTGATGCTATCGCCAAGATTCTTCGGTGCAAATACATAGTCTTTGACGGAATGTGTTTTGGGATAGTCGAGTGCAAACAGGTAAGTATTTCTCCGGTACTCAGCCGCCTTTTTGCTTTTTTCGCCCAGCGTTTTGTCTTGCGTGAATTGATCCACCGCTGCAAGGGCTTTATCGAAAGCACCCGTACCCGCGAGGTTGATGGAATAGGGAAGTCGGTAATCATGGGTAAACACGGAATCCAGTATAAATGCTTTTTCGTAATCCGCAACGGCTTTATGGTGCTGTCTTAATTGACCGTTGATGCCGGCGCGGGAGAGGTAGGCTTCCACAAATTTCCCATCAAGGCTGATGGCTTTATCCAGCATCTGGATGGCTTCGTAGTATTTGGCATCGGCGGCTCTTTCCAGCGCGAGATCATAGATGGTGCGTGCCTGTTTATTGACTTTATCCGGATCATACCCTTGCGCATAACCGAAATTGACCATCACCAGGGTTGCCACTGCAAGTAAAAAGGATTTCATGCTTGTTATTCAACGTTTTGGACGGTCATTTATTACCGCACGGATTGCTTCTGTCAAAATTAGCGCTTAGGGTGCGCTGTGATACTAGAGAGAACGTTAAATCCTAGGGAACATTGATGTATTTGTGGATCTGCAGGGAGATCTCCCATTTGGGATTTGCTTTCACATAATCAATGACCAGTGGGGTCATCTCGGTGGCCTTGCTCCATTCCGGCTGGAGATAAAGCCGGCAATAGGGGGACACCATTGAGGCATGTTGTTCTGCCCAGGCAAAATCTGATTTATTGTACACCACCACCTTGAGTTCATGGGCCAGGGGAAGTACTTCGGGAAGGGGAGCTTTGAATTTTTTGGGCGATAGGCAGATCCAATCCGGATGGCCCTTTAACGGATGTGCACCCGAGGTTTCGATGTTCACTGCATAACCTTTGTCTTGTAAGGCATTGATCAACGGCTCGAGGTCATGCATCAATGGTTCACCACCGGTGATGACCACCATCGGCGAAGTTGTTTGATCGATGGGTGCTATGATCTCTTCCACTGTCATCTGCGGATGCACGGAAGCGTCCCAGCTGTCTTTGACATCGCACCATACACAGCCCACATCACAACCGCCGAGCCGCACAAAATAGGCGGCCCTTCCCTGGTGATAACCTTCACCCTGGATGGTGTAGAAATGTTCCATGACGGGGTAGTGCATAGTAGAAGTTATTTGTTATGGGTTATTTGTTATTGCTGCAGAAATAACAAATAACAACTAACCATTAAGGCTCCGTGAAGCGGAATTAAAAGTATTCATTAATAATGCTGCAATCGTCATCGGCCCCACACCACCTGGCACGGGCGTGATGTAACTGCTCTTGGGAGCTACCTCGTTGAAGGCTACATCGCCCTTGATGGCGAAGCCTGATTTTTTGGTATCATCTTTCACGCGTGTGATCCCTACGTCAACCACTACGGCTCCTTCCTTAACCATATCGGCCGTGAGAAACTCGGGCTTGCCCAGCGCGGCGATGATGATGTCGCCCTGCAGGCAGATATCTTTCAGGTTGGGGGTATGGGAATGGCAAACGGTGACGGTGCAGTTGCCGGGATATGCATTGCGATTGAGCAGTATGCTGATGGGGCGCCCCACGATATTGCTTCGTCCGATGACTACAGCGTGTTTGCCTTTGGTTTCGATGTTATAATGCTCGAGCAAAAGAAGAATGCCATAAGGTGTTGCGGGCAGGAAGGAGGGGAGGCCTTGTACCATTCTGCCTACCGATACCGGGTGGAATCCGTCCACATCTTTTTCTGCGGCAATGGTGTCAATGACTTTTTGTTCGCTGATGTGTTTAGGAAGGGGCAGTTGCACCAGGATGCCATCAATATCTGCATCATTGTTAAGTTGTTTGATCTGCTGCAGCAATTCCTCTTCTGAAATTTGTTGTTCAAGCCTAATGAGTGTGGATCGGAACCCGATCTCTTCACAGCTTTTCACTTTAGAGGCCACATAGGTTTCACTTGCGCCATTGTTGCCCACCAGGATGGCGGCGAGGTGAGGGATCTTGCCGCCTTTTTCCCGCAACTGTGAAGTCTTTGTTTTTAAATCGTCCTTAACCGCCTGGGAAACGAGCTTACCATCCAGCAATTTCATGGCGCAAAGGTAGGCAGGAAAATACCACGATTCAGCGTTTTTTTACCCTTGTTTTCGGCCAGGTATGGGGAATAACTTTATGTATGAAGAGGATATGGAGAGGTGTGGGTGTTTTTTTCCTGCTGGCAGGGAAATGTGGGTTTGCGCAGCATACAACGGCGGAACTGTTTTCCGGATCCGGAGTGATCAGCGCCAGGGGCTCGGGGATGCAGGATGGATATTTTACTGTTTTGGGGGGTAATTATTTACGTGGCGGCGTATGGGCGAGTGCATCGAGGTTTTCTGGTATTCCGATCGGTACCTATGCCCTGCAGGCCTGGTTCCCCGGCAGTTCTCAGGGTCTGGGGTTTAGGATAAGGCAATCAGGCTTTTCGGCTTTCACACACAGTTCAGCCCTTTTCTATTACGGAAGAAAACTGTCTGCCCAACTGGATATCGCCGCAGGGATCGGTATGGTCACCTATGCAGCGGCTGGTTATCCGAGGCTATGGGCGCCTGCGGAGGGGATCGGCCTGGGCTTTCAAATCACGGAGCGGTGCAGGTGGTTGGTTCAGGCAGAAGGATTACATCGGTTCTTCCTTCCGGCAAGTCCGGGAGCATACAATCTTAAAACGGGACTGGGCTACCGATGTGGTGAGGCCGTAAGCCTGACGCTGGAGTATCATATTGATGAACAGGCCGGCCAGGGTATTGGGCTGGTTTGTCATTACCAGCCGATCCCGCAGGCTTTATTTCGGGTGGGGATGGTGAACCGGCAGTTCCTCGTGTCCGGAGGGTGGAGGTTTGGACAATGCTGGATTGAACTGGGGCTGGGGTGGCAGGCTTCATTGGGTCTTCAGCAACAATTGCAGGTGAGTATGGATTGGGAAAAAATCGTGCAATGAAGTGGACGATGTTTTTTTCGTTTATGCTTGCCTGTTATACCGTGTTTCCGCAGGATCCTGAGATGGTCAGAATCCTGGAGGATCAGGCGGAAAGGGAATCAACGATTGATACGGAAGAAGACTGGCAGAGCCTGCTGCACCTGCTTCGGCGGCCCCTGTCATTGAATGAGGCAACGGCCGAGGACATGGCTGTCTTTCCATTTCTGACTGCGCTGCACATTGAGCAATTCATCTTGTACCGTAAACTCCTGGGACCTTTCAGTGCCCTTGAAGAATTGCAGGCGGTTCCGGGATGGGAGCCTGCGCTGATCCGGAAGATCCTGCCCTATGTTGCGGTAGAATCTCCTGGCACACTTGGTAAGAAGTTGAAGGATGATCTCCGGAAGGCCGACCACCTGGTCTTGGTGAGGGGATCTTCGCAATCGGCCATGTTGCTGCGGTATCGTTTGAATGCTCCCATGGTGGGGGCCAACCTGACTTTGGAAAAAGATCGGGGGGAACAATGGTGGCAGGGTAAAAAAGGGATTTCCTTTGCGTCTGCGCATATCGTCTTGAAAAATCTAGGGATGGTGCGTCAGTGGGTGGTGGGCGATTATCTGGTGAACCTGGGCCAGGGGTTGTTGCTTTGGCAGGGACGTGGGTTGTATAAGAGTTCGATGGCGGTGATGACCAAAAAGCAACAGGCTTTTTTAGTGCCTTATCGTTCGGCAGATGAGAACCGGTATATGCGGGGGTCTGCCATTTGGCTGGGTAAGCAGCAGTGGCAGGGAATGGCATTTGTCAGCAGGCATGGGCTGGATGCCAATCTGGTAAAGGATAGTAGCAATGGGTCCGGTTGGATAACCGCCTTTCAGACCAGCGGGCTGCATCGCACGGAAGCGGAACGGGCCGACAGAGATGCCGTGGCGTGGACCTCAATGGGTGGCGCGTTAAGGTATACGCAGAAGCGATGGGTAGCGGGCATTCACGGTGTCTTGCATCAATTCTCATGGCCTGTACAACGCCGGCCAGAGCCCTATAATCAGTTTTCATTTAAGGGAAGAAACCTGAAAGGAGCCGGTGCATCGGGCAGCTACAGTTGGCGCGGGGTGCATGCCTTTGGTGAACTGGCCTGGGATGGTCTGCGATGTGCCGGCATTGGCGGGGTAATGGTTGCGGCCGACCGGAACCTGGACTTTTCCGTCCTCTTGCGGGCCGCGGACCGCGCCTATCATGCTTTTGGCGCTAGCGCATTTATGGAGAATGAGGAAGTAAATAATGAGAAAGGAGCCTATCTGGGTATGAGCTGGCGGCCATCTTCAACAATTACCGTAGATGCATTCGTAGACAGGTTTCGCTTTCCCTGGTTGCGTTTCCGCGTGAATGAACCCACGGCGGGGATGGAACAAATGGTACAGATCACCTGGAAGCCAGACCGAAAAACAAGGGTCTTGGTTCGATGGCGAAGCCTGGAAAGAACAGAAAATGAATCCGGAAACGCCATTCTTAGAAAAAGTTTACCCACTCTCCGGTCCGGGTTCCGGTTTCATATTGAACACATTGTTTCCCGGCAATGGGAGTGGAGGGGAAGAATGGAACTTTCACAACTTCTGCGTATAGGCCATTTTAAAGAGAGAGGTTTTATGTCCTACCTGGAGTGCCACTGGTTGTCAAAAAAGGGAAAGTTGGCGGGGAACGGTCGACTTGCCTTTTTCAACACCCCTTCATATGATACAAGAATTTACGCATATGAGCCAGACGTAATGTATTATAGTACCATACCAGCCAGCTTTGGAAGCGGAGTACAGCTTTTTTTCAACCTGAGAATGGCGGTAAGTAATAAATTGAACATTTATTTAAAGTGTTATAGCGCTTGGAAGGAGGGTATAGCGAGCAGCTATGTTAGGGGGCAAGTAACATTATTTTTCTGATTTTTCACAGAGGCTGCACTTTAAATGAAGCTATGTTCATATATAAAGTCTATAAGGCTCTGAAAAAAACTAACATTTTATTCCTAAAGGCTATATTTTTTCTTCCAAACTAAAATCAAAAATAAAGGAACATATGAAAAGTCATGACTCTGCTAACGGCGTTCGTGCTGCTGTGTGTGCTGGCCATTGGTCCAACGCGTATGATCACGGGTAAGCTCAGGAATAACAAAGGTGAAATAGTTCCCTTTGCCAACCTTGCCGTGAAGGGCACAAACCGGACAGTCACAGCTGATACAGAAGGAAATTCTTATCGTCTTTCTATTGAGAACAACAGCACAAAAGGTGTTGTGCCTTCTGACAAAAGCAACCGAACTGGTGTAAGGTTTGCAGCAGGTACAGCATTGCTCACCAAAGGTAAAGACCTGACCAACTGGGCAGCGACTCCGGATAAGCTGAAAGCGATCTGGATGCAGAAATGGGTTGCTTTGACCAGTATCAGTGGTCTCGAGTCATGGGCCTGGTACAGGAGAACCGGTTTCCCTGTAACTCCAAAATCAAAGTCTGCACCTAGTGGTTCAACAGACCGTCCGGTTCGTTTCTTCTATCCTCAAACAGAGGTTAGCTCAAATAAAGCCAATACGCCTAAGCAAGCTGCTAATGATACGTTCAGCGCCCGGATGTTTTGGGATGTTGACTAATCTTTTTATTCCGTAAAATATCGTTACTTGCCGCACTAATTGATGTATTATGAATGAAGTTCCGCAGAACCAACTCAATATTGAGATATCAGAAGAAATAGCCGAAGGCCAGTATGCCAATCTCGCGATCATCACCCATAGCCATGCAGAGTTCGTGATTGACTTTGTGAACGTCATGCCGGGTACACCCAAGAGCAAGGTGAAGTCGCGCATTATCCTTACACCTCAGCATGCGAAGCGATTGATGAAGGCGCTCGCAGATAATGTACAGAAGTTTGAAGCCGTCAACGGCACCATTAAAGATCTT